>DAIRWA010000067.1:0-8307 GCA_036802545.1 Bacillota bacterium
GTCGTTTGCGTGTTCGCCCGGCGCGGGTTTGCACAGTCCAGGGACACCTGTCTCAGCCCCGGTCGCTGTCTCACCCAGTCCGCTTGTCCGTCATTTGCCTGGTAAGAGCGTGGAGGAACTAAGGATGGCGGCGAAACGTGTATCCGAAGCTATCAAAGCCCCGTCCGCGTTTTTCACGATAACCCCGCGCTTTCAGGCGGTTGTGGCAAGCCCAAGCTCGGAGCCTGACGCGCGAAGGGTGACCGCCCAAATTGCCGCCCAGCTTGGAGGCAGGGGAGGGGGGACTCCCCAGTTCGCGCAAGTGGGTTCGAAAGAACCTCTTCAAACGAAAGAAGAAGAAGTGGCCGCGGCCCTTATTGAGGCACTGAAGGTGTAGAGGCCGCCCCGAAGGTCACCTCCAAAGGTCACCCCCGAGAGCCGCCCCCTGACGCGATAGGTAGTCGTCATAGGCTCTACTTCTTCCTTAACACCTTTCCCGCGAAAGCTCCCTTTACAACACCGTCTTCCATGGACGCGACACCGTTCACAAACACATACTTAAGACCGACGGCTCGAGAGTAGGGATCGACCCCTGTGGCCGTGTCGATCAAGGTATCCGGATCAAACACAACAAGGTCCGCCCAGTACCCCGGCTCGACGAGACCGCGCCGGGAAAGGCCAATGGTACGCGCGGGCAATGACGTGCTCTTCATGACCGCCGTCTCTAGAGAGAAAAGCCCTTCTCTGACGAACCTGCCCACGACTCTCGGGAACGTCCCGTAGTGTCTCGGGTGCGCGGGAACAGGGCTTATGGAACGGTCGAGAGCGAACGCGTCGGTCCCGGGCATGGTGAACGGAGCGCCTATTACCGTGCGCACATCGCCAAGGCTGATGGCCGCCGCCGCCCACACATCCAAGCCGTCTGCGGCAAGAAATTCGAAGACCAGATCCAGCGGTTCTTTCCCTACTTCTGCTGCGTATTCCTCCAGTATCCGTCCTTCTACATCCGGGCACGACGGGCACTTCACTATCACATAGTCTCCAAATCGTTTTGCCGCGGTCTTTACCTCGGGCAATTCCTTGAGTCTGGCAATGCAGTCGGGGTCTGTGAGATGAAATTGGGCATTCTCGTAGGTTAGTAGAGATAGCTGCGACGATTCGGGGCTGTCCTGAAGTGCCCTTAGGGCCTCCTGCGGCAGATACCGGGCCAGAGAACTGGCTTGGGCGAACTCGTAAGGATAGCAGTCCGCCGTGATTCGAAGCCCCCGGCGTCTGGCAGCCTCGATCATCTCAAGGCTCTTTCTCACTTTGCCGAAGTTTCTCTTGGCAAGAGCCTTGTGGTGGGCGATTTCCACCTTTACACCTGCTCGTTCTCCTATGGTAATGGCTTCTTCCACCGCGTCAAACAGGTCATCGCTTTCATTCTTCATATGAGTAGTGTAGATGCCGTCATAGTCGGCCACTACTTGGGCCAGTGACGCGATCTCTTGTGCGGACGCATGTCCCCCCGGACGGTAGCTCCTGCCCGTAGACATTCCCCAGGCGCCCTTTTCCATGGCCTCTCTTAAAATGCACTTCATGGCCTCCAGCTCTCCGCCAAAAGCGTCCCTCTTTTCGGTTCCCACCACGTGGGCGCGAAGGAGGCTTTGGCCCACTTGAGGGGCGACGTTGACGCCGATGCCCGCCTTGTCCACCTTGTCCATAAACTGCTCGAAGGAGTGCCACGACCAGTCAAGATCCTCGTATGCCCGGGGGCTGACCAAGCCCGACAGCAAGCCTTTGAGCACGCTGTGCCGGGTCTCCTCCTTGACCGGGGCCAGCGACCATCCGCAACTGCCAACCAACTCAGTGGTAATACCCTGAGAGATGGAACTTTCCGCTCTGGGGTGAGTCAGGATAGATAGATCCGAATGGGAATGCATGTCGATGAAGCCGGGGGCGACCACAAGGCCGGTGGCGTCCAACACCTTGTCGGCCGTGGCGGCGGATAGATCCTGGACCGCCTTCGTTATTCCGTTCTTTACGCCTACGTCCGAGCGAAACTTGGGGCGGCCGCTTCCGTCAACGACTGTCCCGCCTTTAAGCAGCATATCGAACAAATGGGATCCCTCCTCGCGGTTGATATTTCTTCTCTGTGGGCGTTTTGTTCCGGTTAAACTCGGAAATGGATGTTCTGCCCAATTCAGTATACCAGCGGTGGGACAAGGGCGACAGAGAGGCGGAGGCAGCGATTTGATTGTCACGAGGCGATGACGCCACGGGACGATGGCGCTACCGAGGTGCGGGTCACTAGGGGCGAGTGTCGCGAGGCACGGGGCGATGATGTCGCGAATGTGGCGACGTCATGAGATGAAGACGCCGGGTGGATTGAAAGGACTAATCTGCTAAAATGCGGGTGTGAGATCTGTGGTTTCGTTATCAGACCTGAAACGGCGTCCATCGTAGTAGAAGCATGTGGTGCGCCCTTCTGGAGGGTCATAACAAGGATTGGAAGACCGGGAACTTATTGAAAGATCGCTTCGCGGTGAAAAAGACGCCTTTGGTGAACTCGTCCAAAGGTACTATAAGAACATCTATAATTTGGCTTATAGGATGACAAGTGATCGCGAGGATTCGATGGACATTACTCAGGAAGTCCTGTTTAGGGTGTACAGGGCTCTCCAATCCTTTGATCTTGAGAAACCTTTCCTTCCGTGGGTGTACCGGATTACGTGGAATATCTGCGCGGATAGGGGCCGGAAGATCGGCAGGACCCCGCGTACCGGTTCTATTGACGATAACGAGTATGAGTCGGCTAGGTTGAGCAGCCCTGATCCCGGGCCCGATAGATTTTACGAGAGAAAAGAACTAAAGGAAGCTCTAGATGATGCTATAGGAGAGCTTCCCGAGGGTTACAGAGAACTCGTGGTTCTGTTTCATATTTACGGCCTGTCGGTTAAGGAAGTATCGAGCTTGACCGGGATGAAAGATACGGTCATCAAGAACAGACTATACAGAGGTCGACAGATGCTTAGAAAGATACTAGAAGCTGGTGGGATAATATGGTCAGCGTAGACTCAAGCGGGCGTCTATACGGCAAGACCGCAGGTGGTGCTGGTACGCCATGAAAATTGGCAGTTGCCCGGACGACACGAAGCTAGAATCTCTTATCTATGGAGACCTCTATGGGTTTCCGAGCCTATTCGTTCGAATCCACACATCCTTATGCCCGATTTGCCGCAAGAGGTTATCAGCCTTCTGCGCTTTCCGATCCGCCTTATCGGAGATCCCTAGTTCAGAGCCCCCCGATGGCTTCGCCGAGGCATTACTCGCCCGAGTCCGTTCCTGGGAATTTCCTCCGCCCAAGCCCGGGATCGAGGATCTCGCCGGGGCTTACCAGGGCGAAGACGTCCCCGAGATCGGACTAAAAGGGCTGAGACTGCGTTGGGCATTGGGAATGGCATCGTGTTTCGCGCTGAGTTTTCTGCAATGGAGATTCTCAGACAGTCTTCCTCCCATCTTGCAGGGTCGGTATTTGATGTCCTTTGCGGAATTGGACGGACTCTGGGACTTCGTTTTTTCCGGAGCCTGGTTTAGGAGTCTTAAAAGCGTAATTGCGGCGATACGAGTGGACGGGCTTGCGTCAATAAAGATTTTGGGCGGCACAGTACCAACTCAGATTTCCGGCGTACTTGTATTTGGCGGCATCGTGACGGCAGCTTTCATTACCCAGTTGCGATCGTCGCGTAGTGGAGGCGATAAGCGGTGAAACGACTGTACAGATCAAGGCAGTACCGCGTGCTTGGCGGAGTAGCGGCAGGGGCTGCGGACTATTTGGGAGTAGACATCACAGTTATGAGGCTTCTCTTCGCCTTAGTGGGAGTAGTCGTGCCTCAAGTCATTATCGCGTATATCCTCGCGTGGGTGATTATACCTGAGGCGCCGATAGGGACCTATGGGCCGCCGCCGGTGAATCCGGCTGAGACGACAAACGCTAACGGCGCGGTTTTCAACGCTGAGTGGCACGAGACTCCGGAAGCCGGAAAGACAGCCGCTTCACCTGAGAATCTTCCGCCAGCCGAGGTGCAGGGCAATCGCGACCGGGGCCGGCAACTCTTCGGATTTCTTCTTATCGGCGTCGGAGCCGTCGCGCTTTTCAGGAATGTGTTTCCCCACTACATCTGGAGAATGCCAATCAACCTCGTTCGACAATGGTGGCCGGTAGGCATAATCGCCCTGGGGCTCGCACTCGTTTTCGGCGCGTTGAGGGGGAGGTAGTTCGCCGTGGCCAAGCGCTTGCTCAACGGCCTGACCATAGTCGTCGTTGGCATTATCCTTTTGATGAACACCACAGGCTATCTTCCTTGGGATGTCTGGACATCGGCGCTAGTGTACTGGCCGGTACTGCTCATAGGATTAGGCGTTCAGATAGCGCTATCCAAATGGCGGGTACCGGGCTTTTCTCTTGCGGTCATCGTCATGCTGATATTAGCTGCCATGAATCCTTACGCCGGCGGTAGGCTCTGGCCTTGGAGTTGGAGAGTTCAGCTCTCTCCCAACGTGAGCGACGCGGCAGAGAAGGAATGGTCAGTAAATCTCGAGTCCGAGGTGTCCCATCTTGATCTGAAGCTGGAGGCTCCCGCGATGGAAGTCACGGTAGCCGGATTGCCGGAGTTAAACGACGTTGAGCCCATCAGAGCGCTGGACGCGACTTTGAGGTGGGACAAGGACGAGCCGTCGACGGCGGACCTATCGTCGGGTGACACCCTCAGCGCGACCATCAAATCGTCTATTCCCCTGGACACTCCCCAGTCAGGCAAACAAGAGTGGACTGTGTCCGTCAATCCGTCTTTGACCACAAAGCTCAATCTCAGTGGGGGCGTAGCCACTCTCAATCTTGACGCCGGCCGGCTCTATGTCGAAGATCTGGTTCTCTCCGCCGGAGTCGTGAATCTGGAACTGAATCTCGGTCTTTCAGCTAAAGAGACCGACATCCTGGTGACCGGCGGAGTGGGGAACGTTACGGTTACGGTTCCGCCGGCAGTGGGGATACGGATCGACGTTGGCGGTGGACTCATGTCCCGTGATTTTTCCAGGCATGGCCTAGTGAAATCCGGGGGCGTATGGGTCACTCCCGACTACGATAACGCGACCACGAAGCTCAACCTCACGGTCAACTGTGGAGTGGGAAAGGTGGATCTGAAGCGCACGGACACCTCGTTCTGACTACGGCTGCCTTTCTCCGGGCATAATACCTGCGTTAAGGAATACTGGGAGAAGGTGGCAGGAAGAACCTCATGCGTGTTGGCGTTCCAAGGAGCCTCAGCTTCTATTACTTATTTCCTTTCATCAGATCTTTCCTGAACGAGCTTGGTGTGTTGTGGCTTGAATCGCCGCGCACCAATGAACGAGACCTGACATGTCTGGATCTGTGCCCTACCGACGAACCATGCGTGTCGGTTAAGGTGGCATTCGCTCACGCCAAGAACCTCTTGGATTGGGGCGCCGACGTGCTCTTAGTGCCCACCGTTGTATCCCTTTCGGAAACAGCGTATTGCTGCCCAAAGATGATAGGCTTGCCTTCCATGCTAAAGGCAGGGCTGGGGCTAGAAGATTCCCAAGTGCTGTGTCCTTCTATTGACCTTAAGGATAATCCAAAGAGTTGGAGAGAGTCTTGGATTGACGCTGCCCGTAAGCTGGGCATTTTCGACCGCGGATTGGCCAACCGTGCTCTGGACAGGGGGCTGAAAGCTTGGCGTGATACCGAGCGGTACGCTTCTTCCAGCAACACGCCCGTCTGCGAGATGATAGAAGGGGCTGTGGATCCTTGTGGTGTCGGGTATGAGCGAGTATCATTGACGTCCATAGAACAGCCGGAGTCTTTCAGCAAAGACTCTGCCCAGCAGGTCTCGAATCACTGGACTACTGGGGTTATGGGTCACGCGTACATCCTTCACGATATGTTCGGGAAGAAAGTCATGAAGGTGTTAGGCAGTTACGGAAGCCTAATCACGGCAGAAGAAGTCCCGGCCGAAGACGTGGCCGAGGCCATCAAGGAAATACCTGATGGCGACAAGGCGTGGACCATCGAGGGGCGCATCTTGGGTGCGGCTCTGCACCTCCTGAGACACCGCAAAGTGGACAGAATGGTCTTCGTCGCGGCGTTTTCTTGCGGGCCGGCGTCTATTATCGAGAACTACATAGCCGAAGAGGCCGAAAGCCGGGGTATTCCTCTGCTGAACCTAGCGGTGGATGAGCATTCGGGTGACGCGGGGTTAGTCACCAGGCTCGAGGCGTTCATGGATTCAGTGAGGCCGAGCGTGCTTCCTGAGCAGGGCACAGGCGACAGGACTGCCGTTCACGAGAAGACTGAGGCGGGTTGCGAGACTGCCGGTCGGGAGAAGGCCGGGGCGGGTGACGTGACTGCCGTTCACGAGAAGGCTGGCGCGGTCGCCGACTCAAAGGACGCCGTGTCCGCCGAGGCAGCGCTCGGGAGTGGCAGAGACTCCTCTGTTCGTATCGCGGCTAGGGCCTCGCGTTCCCGGCCCCAGTGTTCCCGTCCCTCTACACCCCTAGGTCTGGTCAACCTGGGCAACCTCGGCATCGCTCTAGAGGCCATGTTCGACTACATGAAGATCCCTCTGATTCGCGCCCCGCAGGTCAACGAGGATATGGCTTCGGCAGGGAAGGAGCTTGCCCCTGAGTTCATCTGTTCCCCTATGGTGAATGTTTTGGGGCAGGTCCGGTATTTGGCCGACAGAGGTGTAGATAGGATTCTGATGGTTCAGGGCAAGGGCAGATGTAGGTTGGGTTGGTATTCCCAAGTTATGCAAACTATCATGGACAGGGCAGGCTACAACATCCGCCTCTTGGCTGTGGACTCGCCGTTTCCTTGGCGAGACAAAGGCGCCGCTTTTTTGGAGGCGTATCAGGACATCGCGGGCGGAACGGGCGTGCCCCGCGCGTTGGGGGGACTGTCCCTGGCGGTTCGAAAGCTGGCTGTGATGGACCGCGCGGCCGACATTTTGCGCGAAGTAAGGGCAAGGGAAAGCGTTCGCGGCCAAGGAGATCGCAGGTATGAGCGCTTCCTCCAAGAGCTTGGAGAAGCCAGATCATTGCTTTCTGTGGAGCGCACTCTGATACAGTTTGCCCGCGACGTCCGGAAGATCCCCGTCGAGGCTGTGGATCCTATTAAAGTCATGATCGTCGGGGAAATTTACGTGGTGAACGAGCCTTTCGCCAGCAAAGACGCGGAAAAGATACTTGGGTCTTTAGAGGAACGCGTCAGGGTGTACAACAACCTCGGAATTAGCGAATGGGTGAATTATCACCTGCTCAAGACGCCTCGGGCAGTCAAGGCCTACCGACAGGTGGCTTCGGCAGCCGCGCCTTATCTTCGACCGGACGTCGGAGGACACGGGCGGGAGTCAGTAGGCGAGACCGTGCTATCCAAGGCCCGAGGAATCGACGGCGTAGTGCACTTATTTCCCTTCACCTGCATGCCTGAAATCATAGCCCAAAACGTGCTGGTCCGGGTATCCAATGAACTGGACATCCCCGTGCTGTCCCTCATGATATCGGAGCAGACCGCATTCCAAGGATTAACGACCCGGCTTGAGGCGTTTTGCGACCTTCTGGCTGGAAGGAGAAAGCGAGCCCAAGTACGATGAGCGGAAGTCGGTGGAATTTGATCCCTCATAAACTAGAACTAGAAGCGAAGCACAAAGCGATTCGAATCGGATGAACCCGAGTCGGCAGAAATGAGCCCGTCATGAACGGGATTACGAAGAAGAAAGCGAGTTCGACGGGATGAACACCAGAGACGACAGATACCTGGGAATAGACGTGGGTAGCGTCACGACCAAACTGGTTGTGCTGGACGGCGAAGACAGCATCATCTTTGAAGATTACATTCGGAACGACGGCGGGCCAATTGGGGCGCTTCAGGAGGGATTTAGGCATCTGGACGCTTCCGGGATCACCGATGAGGTCCGGTCCGTGGGCGCGACCGGGTCAGGTCGTGAGCTTGCCAATGTCATAGCAGGCGCGGATGTCGTGAAAAACGAGATATCCTGCCACGCCCGCGCAGCGTCCCACCTGTTCCCGGATGTCAGGACCTTGATAGACATCGGCGGGCAGGATTCGAAAATCGTATTCTTCCAGTCAGGTTATCCCATCGGATTCAACATGAACACCGTTTGCGCCGCTGGAACCGGTTCGTTCTTGGACCATCAATCTACCCGTCTTGGAATCCCCATCGAGCAGTTTGGGGATTGGGCTCTCCGATCCCACTCGCCTGCCAGGATAGCCGGTCGTTGCGGGGAATTCGCCGAATCGGACCTCATACAC
>DAIRWA010000068.1:0-1288 GCA_036802545.1 Bacillota bacterium
CCCGCGAATCCTTCCGACAATCCTCATATCAAACCTGCTGATGTGGCGCCAAGCAGGAAGCATAGTGAGGCGACCAAATCAGAATGGCATATTTCAACTCCTGCGCCTCCGATACTTCTGATTCCTGCTGTTTGGTCTATCGGTCAGCGTCATCTCAATAAGCCCGGACTCCATCGCTGGCCGTAAATACGTCTTGCGGAAGGAAGGACGGTTTCTGAGCCCCATCCGACGCATTATCTCGGAAGCGGACATCTCGCTATTGCCTAACGTATCTAGGAAGAGTTGCATCTGGGGGCTGGTCCCCAGTGCTGGCACTTGGGTCCGCAGAACCTCTTTGAGGACGTCACGGATAGCCCTGAGCAGGAATTCCATGAGGGGGGTGGCGCTGGCCACTCTATCCGATTTCCCAAACTCATCGTAGTATTCATCTTGTCTTTCCTGGATCACCGCCTCAACGGGTATCCATGCGAATATCGGTTTCCAATGATACAACAGAAGTGTGTTCCACATTCTGCCCATACGCCCGTTCCCATCGGCGAGCGGATGGATGAACTCGAATTGATCTTGTATCATGTTCAGCATCCAAGATGATGATGCAAGAGCGAGACAACTGACACAAAAGGAAGAACTGCAATATGGGTGATCGCACGAACTCCACAGGCATGAATCGCTCAGAACCTAGCGGCTAGCCTTCGCTTTCCCACAAGAGAGGCGAATCCCGATCAACCCTATGACTCACAAAGCGGTCGTCCACGATGCCTCAAGAATCCAAATAAGCACTAACCCAAGCAGTATTGCCTCAAAGACGTCCTTCACCCGCTCAGAGGCTTTCATAGACCGCATTATCAGCCGTCCACCAACGTAGACTCCCAGACCCACCGCCACTCGTAACACGTGACTCACGTCGGCGATGCCTTGCCAATACAGCACGAGCTCTACAATCATCAAGAGGCAGTAAAGGAGTAATTCTTTCTTGCTCAATTCCCTAACCTCCTAAAGGAGCTTGCAGTGCAAGTATATAGCGTTGTGGCCGTTTTGTGCCAAGTTTGAAAAAAGGAAGGGGGAAAAGCACCTAAGCAGCTTTGCAGCGCGGGTATATCGCATTGTCACACGCAATTCCCCTAGAAGCTGGATCGTGATCGACCTTGAGCTTTGTCACACAGGGATCTTTGGACGCCTGACAGCGGCTACCAAGGATCCCCACTCCGCACATAGAGTGAGATACAATCCGCTCCATGGCGAAACAGCTTGACTGCGAGATGAACCACCGATATGATGCACATAGGTG
>DAIRWA010000068.1:1298-4938 GCA_036802545.1 Bacillota bacterium
AGTCATGATGGTTCCGATAACAGACAAAAACTCAGGGCTATAACTGTACGGCTCCCAGAAAAGGAGTACACGCTGATACGCGAATATGCCAAGAACCACGGCCTGTCGATGAACATGGTCATCTCTTGCGCAATCGCGGAGCACGGGGCGAAGGTTACTCGCCGCGAGGCCCTCGAACGCATCCGTCTTCTGCAACAACGCCAACGGGAAAGGCGAGAACCTGTCGGAGACTCAGTTGAACTCCTACGTCAGATGAGGGCGGAAAGAAGCGAACAACTAGGTGAAACTAAGGAATGACTGTCTGCCTGGACGCCAGTATAGTTCTGAAGTTGCTCATCTATGAGACCGACTCCGAAAGGGCGGTCCAATGGCTGAACTCACATGAAGGAGAGGAACTAGTCGCTCCTACCTTCCTGTTCGCAGAAGTAGCCTCTGTGCTTCAGCGCAGGGTGCGTATGGGCGAGGTAACCGCCCAGGAAAGAAAAGATGCTCTCGACGCCCTGGAGTCAATACAGATCCGACCCATCTGGGATTACGCCCTGATTCGTCAGGCGACCGCATTGGCCGAAGAAATTGGCCAGCCAACGATCTACGACACCATCTACCTGGCCGTGGCTGAAAGGGAACGATGCATTTTCCTGACAGCGGATCAAAGATTCGCAAAGGCTGCGTCCGGAACGTATTCATCGGTCCAACTCCTGTAATGGCGACTTTCTCTTCATCATCACCATCCAAGGCTGCGAATCGCGACGTGAGATAAGTCTAATGGCGACTTTCTCTTCATCATCACCATCTAAGGCTGCGAATCGCGACGTGAGACAAGTCTAATGGCGACTTTCTCTTCATCATCACCATCTAAGGCTGCGAATCGCACCAGGGTCTCGGGCTACTTTAAGCGAACTGAGGCTACTACTCCCAGAGTTGTGGCGTCAGGGCCATACTCCGAGCCGTCCAGTCCTCCCCATACTTCGTCCAGCGCGAAGCCGTGGGCATCCAGAGCCTTCCGGATGCTTTCGGGAGTGTAGACGCAGTCCCAGTTCCGATACACCTTCACCGATAAATCCTCGCGCACGATGAGGTACTGGTCGAGCCACGTATCCGTCTCAGGATAGTGGAATTTCCTGTAGAGCGAAAGGTAGGGTTCCGCGCTCCAGAAACCTCCGTTGGGACCGGATACAGACCACGAACTGGTCTCCTTGTAGGAGGGGTCCTCCGGGGTAAACACATCAAAGGCGAACTTCGCTCCGGGCTTCAGGGCCCGAGCGACTCTCCCTAATAGGATCCCTTGCTTCTCGTCGGATAGGACGGGAAAATCGCAGTATACCATGATTGCCAGGTTAAAGCGCTCCGATGCGTCGCCCAGATGGTAGTCCTGCGCAAGATAGTCCTGATAGCGATACTCGATGTCGAGTCCCTGATCTGCAGCGGCGCGGCGCGCGTACTCGATTGACCTCCTGGAATAATCGATCCCGGTAACCTTGAGTCCTCTCTTGGCCAGCCGCATTGCGTAGAGACCGGGCCCGCACCCTAGGTCAAGGACACGGTCGCCTGGCTTGAGCCCAAAGTGCTCAATGATCCAGTCGCAGATGCGGTCTATTGTCTCGGGCTGCCGGCTAGCCGCGTCGGTCTCCGGGTCCAGGTGCGCCTTCAGCATTTCGGCGGAGATGTGAGGATCATCCCAGAACAGGGGCTCGCCGGGCTCGTACGGCGCCGGTTTGCTCGTTAAGCCCTTCAACATATCTATCAGGAGCTTTCCATCGACTCCAATTGCCTTCAGGTTCGTGCTTGTCATCAAATACCTCCGTCAACTTCGTCTCGTTACCGAGTAGGGAGATTCTACCTAGCCGGACGAGCGTCGTCAACGTACGCCTTCATGACTCTCAACGCTCGTAAGGTGTTCCACCTGCTTGGCTCGCCGGTCCGCTCCATGTCGAAGTGGACGTTCCCACGGTGTTTGTGCTGCAGAGGCCACTTACCATCGGCACGTCTTTTCTGAAGAAGGATGGCAAGCGCAGGGGCCATCCTGTCGCCGTAACTGAGTCCGGCCGCCTGAAAGTAATCCAGTCCCCTTAGAATATCGTAATGCCAGCGGGACGGATATGAGAGCATGAGGAACTGGGGGTTGATTACCTCGTTTGTGTGGTCGGAGAGGAACAGCCGGTGGCGAAGGATAAACTCGCCCCCCCGTGCTTCCGCCTTCCGTATGGCCTCAAGTCGTGCGCAATCATCAGGTGTTCGGGGAAAAGGGCCGCAATCATCCGCACCGCACTCGGGCGCTGCGACCCCCTGTTCCGCCCACCGCCGATACTCAAGCAAGCCTTCCAGCACGGATATCGTGGTGTGAAGCGACGAATGAGTTGCGCCACGAAGGTGCTCACAGTTCCAGCCGTAGCCAGGCATCTCCACCCGCAACAGGTAGTCTACGATCTCGTGGATTCGCGGGTCTGCCACTCTGAAGTATGAGGCGTATCCTAAAGCCATCCCGTTGATACACACGTCCGCCGGGCGCTTCGTGACCGCGTAGTTGACTGCGCCCTCCCCATCTATCGACGAGTCGAACATCATCCGCACAGCCCGCTGCGCACCCGGACTATCATGAGGGAGTCCCAGGCACTTGAGGTCTAGTAAGGTATAGTGCGTCGACGTCCATTTTGGCTGGTAGAAGCCTCTGCCCCAATGCCCGTTTGGGCCCTGGCTCGCCAAGAACCGCGCACCCCAGCCCTCCTGACCGATGCGGCGCTGAAGCGCGGCGAGCGCCGAAGGCTCGGCACCCAGCAGGTCCCTCTGCACTTGGTATTGGATGGAGACATCGCCTTCTAAGAGCCACGACATGATTGCCGAGTCAGAGTTCCGAAACGGACTCTCGGTCATAGACTACACGTCCTTCGGTGGGCTACCTCGATGGTATTGTATCATCGTGCCGACCATACCTTGCCGGGAATCCGACTCTCCGTGTCAAGAACTACCTTCAGCCGGCGAATAGTGCACAATTCTGATCCCGCCCGTTTTGAAGTCTATCTTCCAGCCGTCGTATGAGTAATCCTAGGGAATGCGGATATAGCAGCCGATGGTGTCGTCGCGTTTGCGGTTGACGATGCCTGACACGTTCTTGTTGTCGACATTGCCCTCGGCTGCCACCTTGGATCTCTCCCCCATCAGAATCTCCAGGGCCACTTCCGCCGCGAACCGGCCTGCCGTGTTCAGCCCCAATAACGTCCGACGTAGGTCTTCCTCGAACCCTGCCTTCCGCTCTCCGAGAACCCAAGGTGAGCAAAAGGAGGTCGAGTACAGGTGCCCGATTATCTCCTCGACCGTCCAAACCTGGTCAAAATGCTCGACGGAGACCCGGCACGGTCCGAAGCGGGACCGATCGATGATCGTCTCATGTCTCTCCACGAGCTCCTGAAACGTGGAGCTTCCGGCCCGACGTTCCTCCCCGAGCCACCTCTTGACGGTCTCCTTAACGGCCATGCACCACGGAGCCTCATTGGTCCAGAAACTGCCCATCCCTGCGACAACCAGCCCTCCACCGGGGATAATCATCCGCGCCAGAGAGGCGAGCGTGGACTCGCGGTCCATCCAGTGGAAGCAACTACCCAACGTCGCAAGCCGGAAAACACCAAGTCCGTTACGGAGGGCC
>DAIRWA010000068.1:4948-5628 GCA_036802545.1 Bacillota bacterium
ATGTCGTCGGCTGCCGCAGGCAGGGGAAAACCTTTGGCCTCCAGGTCGCCCGATCCGCCCTCCACCAGTCGGATGTTCTTGGCACCCACCTCGCTTGCCACCCTCGCCAATTCACCCAGCATCTCGGGCTCGGGGTCCATGGCCACGACTTCCTCGAAGTGTGGGGCGAGAGGGACAGCGATCTGCCCTGCCCCACATCCCAGGTCAAGTAAGCGCCCGGTCCCATCCAGGCCGAACGTCCTCACGAGCAGGTCAAAGAAGCTGTCAGGATAAGGGGTCCGATATCTGGCGTAGTACCAGGCCGTCCCTTTGAAGGTGTCCTTGTAGGTCACGATTTGCTGGGCCTCCCTACAAATGCGTCGGGCCGATGCTGTTGTCACGGTTGCCATCCGAGGCAATGTTATAGGATGGAGACCAAGAGCGAAAGGAAAATCGGAGCACGGCTGCCTGGAGCGAGGAGCTAGGTCACGCTCCTCCATCTACCCGTGATTCCCACCTCGAGTGCGTTCGGTGTCTCTGGATCTCAACGAAGAGGAGATCGCTTTGTGTCGGACGAACCGCCTGTTCCGCCCGCTCAGCTGGCCCCGTCTGCTCCGCCGCCCGCTCGGTCCCCTGCGCCTCCAAAGACCGCGCTATCCGGCTCATGATTCTACTATGGAGGCTCTCATCCACTACGATCC
>DAIRWA010000068.1:5706-7964 GCA_036802545.1 Bacillota bacterium
GCGCGGGTTAGTTGGCTCCTGACGGTGGACTCCTTCTGGTCCGTAACCTGGGCGATCTCCCTCGTCGAGTAACCTTCGTAGTAGAAAAGGAGTTGCTGGAGAGAAAGCGTTTCGGCTTGGACGCTTTTCGGGCCTCACGCAGGCGATGGTATCAGTTGCCAAGGTATTGCGCGGTCACGCTGGGCAAACTTCCACCGCAGCACAACGCGGCTGTTCTCCGGTCAGCTTCAACAGCAGAGGTCGGACTAGCCGCCACTTCGACAGCACCTCTGTTCGCCAACACTTCCGTTTATCAGCGCTTCTACCTCGCCAGTGCTTCTACCTCGCCAGCACTTCTGCATCGCCAGCGCCTCTGTTCGCCAGCACTTCTGCATCGGCAGCGCCTCTGCTTCGCCAGCACTATCTACTTCAACACCTATCACACAGGAACCTGAAGGTGCCTGACAGCGGCCACCAAAGCTCTCCACTCCTCCAAGGCTTCGGACAGCCTCCTACGGCCATCGCCGGTAAGGCGGTAGTATTTTCGGGGAGGGCCGCCGGAGGTCTCACCGAGGAAAGTCTCCGTGCATCCATCGGCGTGGAGCCTTCGAAGGACGGCGTAGACTGAGCCGTCGTAGACGTCGGGGAAAGCCTCCTGGACGGTCTTCATGAGCTCGTATCCGTAGAGGGGTTCATCGGCCAAAAGGTGCAGGACGCACATCTCCAAGACGCCCCTCTTCATCTGCGCATCCACGGCCTAGTCCCCCCGTTCGGTTCTGGCGTCCACAACTCGGGTTCCCGCGATTGCGTCCCACAGAGTCTGACCGTCCGGCGAAAACGCGCTCCATATAAGCGAAGCCAGTGGAGGCACGAAGCCAAGGGGCAGCCAAATGGAGCTGCACAGCGTATTTATGGCAAGTTTCCCAAAAATCTCACGAGCCGCCAACTGAGCAGGCCTTGCGGGGCCACCTGCTCTGTCCATAACTCGCAGGCCGAACATGCGCTTCCCCAGAGTCTGTCCGCGAAACACCCACAGAGAGACGACATTCACCATCACGAACCAGACCAGTGAGGCGACGACTGCGACCTGCCAAAAACCACGCGCCGAAGCGATCCAGCTGTGACTGGAGAGCGTGACCGTGGAAAGCAACGATGGAACCAGTGCCACAATGAACTGCGGACAGAAGAAGCTCACTATCCCCCAGTTAGGCGCGAACCAGAGGAACGGCAGGGCAGGGACGAGAGCGTCGATGACAAATGCCGCCATTCGCCGAGAGAGGTCAGCCTTGGGAACCCCAGCCTGCTGCGCGAGAGGCCCGTCTCGTGACTCGTTCTGATACCCATCTTTCCGAATCAACGACAACGCGACCTTCGCCGGATCGCCAAGCCTGTCCGCGACTTGCTCTTCAGTGTTCCCCTCCGCGAGCCCTGCCTCAAAGAACTCATTGTGGTCCGTCAATATCTCGGCTACGTCTGACTCCGGAAGACGTCCCTCCAGAGCTTCTTTGAGTTCCTGCATGAATCGTTCTCGTCTCACTGAACCAATGCCTCCTACTGTGCAAAGCATAATAGTTGATGAGGAAAATGTACCACACTACTATTCGTCGCACAATAGGGTTCGTTGACCCGGTGCGCGACAAGCCCCGCCGTTCAGGGCGGGGAATCATAGCGTCGGGCGGCGTAGCCCTCCGTGGTGGCCAAGCTCTAGTCCTCCTCCCATAGCCTATGCCGACAGAGCGCGCGGTTACGGAGGAAATTACGCAGGAGAAAGCCGTGAACGAGCGGAAACGGTTATCATGGCTTTCTCCTCGGGGTAGGCTCCCCAACTAATCACAGGGGGACGGTTCAAATGAAGGTGTCGTACATCGGCCATAGCGGATTTCTGCTAGAGCGGGAAGCATGCTACTGGCTTTTTGATTACTACACCGGAGACATACCGAAAATGGACGCGGAGAAGAAGCTCTTCGTCTTTGTGAGCCACAAACACGGGGATCACTTTAACCCTAGAATTTTCGAGCTGCGTCATGAATACCGCGAGATCGAGTACGTGCTGTCCTCCGACATCGAGCTCCCCCAAGAGGATTGGGTTTCCGAGAAAGTCACACGTGTCGAGCCCGAAAGGCTACATGAGCTGCACGATGGCAATAACCAGACGATTTCTCTGACGACGCTTAAGTCAACTGACTTAGGCGTCGCGTTTCTTCTGAGTTACCTCGGGAAAACCGTATACCATGCCGGTGATTTGAATCTTTGGGTGTGGGAAGAGGAGACACAGCAGT
>DAIRWA010000069.1:0-7858 GCA_036802545.1 Bacillota bacterium
CGGCCACGTTGTTGTAGTGCCACGGCACGTTCCGCCCCTCGTCAGGCGTGATGGTGCTCTGCACGTCCGCCGAAGTGAGCCGGGACAAGATCAGGTTTAAGGTGTGGGTTACAGTGGCTTCCCTTGAATCAGACTCGATGTACCTCGTATTCTGCTGAGCACGTATCTTGTAGTCAGAGAAAAGCCACCTCACCGCCACAGCATACGGCAGGTCGTAGGTCATAGCTGGGGCCGGCGGTGCCGTCGGCGGCACGCTGGAAAGAGCGATGTGGTCTGCCGGCATACCGATCATCCGGGAGTACGCCGAGTTCAAAGCGTGCTGCACCAGGAGCTCGGGCATAACCTTCCAGCCTTCCTTGGCCGTGGCGTTAGCGTTGTGGGCTCCGTCAATCTGCAGAATCCCCGCGCAAGCCATGACCTTCTTGGCCACAGCCGCATCCACGAAAGACCTCTCCATGTTCACATTCCTGTACAAAACGTTATACTGAGGGTCCTGGTGGGCACCGCTGACTCCCTCTTCAGCGAACATTACCGCTATCTCTGGACCGGCCACTCCCGACACGTATGAGTGAAAATTCAGGGGTCTCCCGACCTCGTCCTCGATGAGATCAAGAGCCTTCCGCGTGGCACGGAGCTGCTTCCTCGTGATAGGAGTGCCTCCCACTCCCTCGGGAGTTCCTTCGAGAAGCCCGTCCATGTGGCTCTGGCCGGCGGTCCTAATCACCATCATATGGTCCGCGCCGTGCCAGGCCGCCATTCTCATCCGCCTTATGTCATCCTCAAATCTGCCTGAAGCTATCTCGGTTGTAATCACGTTGGCGGGCTGAGGATCGATCCATCCGAAATACTTCGAAGCCGGAAGGGGCACCGAGCGGTCCAGGGGCGCTGATGTTTCCTTGTAGGTAAAGGGACCCATCTTCTGATTCGGCATCTCCTTGCGCCAGGTCCATCCGGTTCTCCTCGGGTGGTAATTTTCTAGATCCTTTAGGAGTTCACCTATATCCATCTTCTGATTGGGGTCTAGGCGCTTCACGCTTTCTCACCCCCAAATACAGCCTTAAGGCTATCCCAGCCTTCTCCGTTAGCAAGAGCCCTGCCGGCGTCAAGATAAGCACTCTCAGTCTCCTTGGCGTACCGCAACACCAGGTGTCCTGCTCCCTTGCCTAATAATCCCCTCTTCTCGGCAGCGCTTACGATCGCCACTGCTTCTAGGCTGGAGAACCCCATCCGCAAGAGCACCGACCTTTCTATGGACGGCGACGTATGGGTATGCGCCAGATCGTATAGGGGCTTCATAATCTCCTCGGCCAAGAGCCAGAACCGCTCCTTCAGTTCTTCATTGGAGAGGTCTTTAAGGTGCTCGCGCCGCTTCTCAAAATCAGACACTCTTTGCACGCTGCTCACCTAACCTTTACGCCCAGTTCTCCCAGCATTTTAGCGACATCCGCCTCGCTCTGAGACGAGTCCTCGGCAAGGAATTTGATCTCTTTGGCCCCTGCTTCCTTAAGGGCGTTCCTGTTGACGGCGTTTCTCACGTAGGACTTCCGCATCCTTCCAAGATCCATCTCGCTTACCTGGAGCTGGTCGAACCTTTCGGGTATTACGATGGCTTTGCCGGGAACGTTCTCCTTGGGATCGCCCCGTCTTATCTCGACTCCGTTCTTCCTAGCGAAATCCAGCTGCGCCTGGGGATGCTTCCCGGCTCCTGTGTACTCGGTCTCCTGGACCACAACGATTTCGTCTTTCGGCAGTTCCCTAGCCAGAGCTATAGCGGCCGCCAAAGACGTGTTGCCCGCAGGGCCCCTTTCCATGCCCTCCATGGTGGCAAGCACTTCGGTGACATAGAACACATCGCCCTGGGTCACGGTAACGTACCTATCCAGGTAGCGAAGAGGCCGGGCCGCGTTCCTGGGAACGTCGGTCCTGTCGGGCCAGGTAGCAAACGGCACACCAAATCCAGTGTGGCCGGTAGTGAATGACTTGCGGTTGAAATCGTGGTCGGAAGCCATATGCAATCCCGAAAGATCGACGCTTGCGCCTATGACTTTAGTCTTGGAGGCGCCGGCTCTCCTGAGACCTCTCGCAGTACCGGTGACATTGCCGCCACCTGCGTGAGTTATCACCACGTATGCGGGATCTTTCCCGTAGCGCTCCCGGACATCTCTCACCAATTCCCATCCAAGAGTCTCGACCCCTGCTATCCCATAAGAAGAGTACAGCGACGCGTTAAAGTACCCTGTCTCCTCAAGCAGCCTTAGTGCCATGTAGAAGAGCTCCGGTCCCACGGTAAGCTGCATTACCTCAGCCCCGTAGGCCTCGCACTTCCTTGATTTCTCGATGATCTCAGGCTGGC
This sequence comes from Bacillota bacterium, assembly GCA_036802545.1. Lineage (GTDB taxonomy): Bacteria > Bacillota > Sulfobacillia > Fermentithermobacillales > Fermentithermobacillaceae > DULO01. Next base: position 2,354 of record DAIRWA010000069.1, read on the forward strand.
CTATCTGCTTTGAGTCGAAGACTTCCTGGACGATGATGCACCCGAGATTTTGCATTGCCGCTTGGGACGCCACCGCCGCGCCGTAGTTGCCGCTGGTCGCCGCCAAGACCCCTGGGTATCCCGCTTTTTTGGCCTGGTAAGTGGAGACGGCCGAACGCCTATCCTTGAAACTACCCGAAGGGTTCGCGGCCTCGTCCTTCACCATAAGCCTTGCCCCGTATCCCGCCTTAGAAGTCATCCTCACAAGCTCTGTGACATTCTTGAGTTCCAGTAAGGGAGTGTCCCCCACTCCGACATCTTTCTGGATCTTCCTTACTTCGTCAAAGGGATAGGCGGCCTTGGTCATCATTGCCTCGTAATCGAAAGCGATACCGCCTTCCTCAAATTCCCCATACTCTACCCCAAGGGCCTTCTCCATAATCTCACTTTGACGGGCCATGACCGCCGCGTAAGACACATCCTTAGCCACGGTCCTCGCCTCCCTTCAGCATCGCCCTAAGTTCCTGGGCTATTGGCGCAAGTTCAGGCACAGAAGGCCCGTAAGTATGACTGTATCCCGGCGCCAACTGGGTCAAGACTCCCTTAGTAAACCTTCCCGCAGGGGTTACTATGGCGACTTCCTCGCCCACTGAAGCTTCACTCTGGGCGACACCCTTGATCCATGCCTCCAGAGGCACCTTGCTTGTATCTTCGGGAACGCCCGCGGCGCGCTCACCCGCAGGCAATATCACCTGATGTATCTCGACAATGTCTCCCTTTTTGCACTTCTTGGACATCCGATTCACCGTCCTTTTGCTCTCTCTGCCGCTTTCACAAATGACGACAAAATTGCCCGTGGCACAGGCAAATCCGCCATCGTAAGCAGGCCCGGTCTTGCCGGTCTCACTAACGGTATCATGTTCACCGCCATAGCGATGGTGCCGATCCCTCCCGGAATCTCGGGCTTGATAGAAAGGTTGACCGAGGGCTCTCCTTCTACTGTGATGTAGTCTCCGGTACCCACTCCCGCTACTTCGGGACAAATCTGCTGCGGGTGCTCCAGGAAGATGACTTCCCGGTCCCCCACGTAAGCTCTGGCTGTGTGTCTGCAACCCGCCACGTTCCCAGCCAGAACGTGAGCATGCTGGGTTTCCCTCTCAACCTCAGTGATGATGGGCTCCCGCTCCTCCACGATCTTATCGATCTCCCAGCCTAGAGCGTCGCCGATCAGTCTAGCTGACTGCTGAAATCCGACATGCCCTACGATGGCCCCGCTCTCGATACCCTTCTTGAATTCCTCCGGAGTTGTGCCGACTCCTTGGGTCTTCATAACGGTATGGCCGAAAGGCGCAAGGTTGTTGACTCTCTTGGCGTGAATATGTTTGACATCCATGCAGATGCCTGTAACGGCTATTACCAAGGTGTCTAAGACAAATCCCGGGTTAATTCCGGTTCCCAAGACCGTCTTGCCCGCCTTCTTGGCCAAGGCGTCCATCTGTTCCGACAGCTCGGGAGCCGTAGCCCACGGGTAGGCCATCTCCTCGGCAATGGTAATCACATCGCAGCCATGCTCTAGCGCCAAGCATATCTGCGGGAAAACGTCTGGGACAAAAGAAGCGGTACTGATTAGCACGATATCGGGCTTCGCGGAAAAGGCCTCTTCCTTATTATTGGTCGCCGCAACCCCAACCGGCTTATCCATACCCAGGAGATCCCCCAGGTCCTTTCCGGCCTTGGATGGTGTGCTTGCCAGAGCGGAGACGATCTTCACATCCTGCTTTGACAGCAGCATGCGACCCATACCGCCTCCCATGGCCCCAAGACCCCAAAGCATCACTCTGGTTTCCTTCATAGATATCCCCCTACTTGAAAGAAGTTGGCCGGTATCCCCGGCGTCAAAGACAAAGTATCTCACCTGTACTTAGAAAGCAATTAATATGCCATTGACCTGGCCGCCATCACACGTGGCGACATATGGCGAAAATAGCAGGATTGGAGGCATCTAACAGCGAATCAACAAGTGCGGGTCCGTCTAAACGCCAGACATGTTGTCGAATATGTGGACGACTCCCCGCTATAGAAAGGCGGTCTACGTGATCAGAAATCCATGCAATACTCAAATAGGCGATTTGCCTCATGTGCCCGATGCCGCGATCAGTCAGATCAATCTGCCCCACGGGACCGACCAGTGTATTGCGGTGGGGCTTGTAGCGCTTTCCAGTATGGATGAGGGTATCCACATTATCGATAGCTCGACAAAGACTGTCTTCTACAACGAGGCAATGGGACTCATTGAGGGGCTCACGGCTTCTCAGATCCTGGGGCGGCCACTTCACGAAGCCTTCCCTGGCCTCACTCCGAAGAACAGCACGCTGCTTCGGGTGCTTCAGAGCAGGAAACCCATCCGCGACACGGTGCAGACATACCCGAGCCCCGGTGGAGGAAGGCTCACTACGGTCAACAGCACGATTCCCATAATCATCGATGACAAATGCGTTGCCGCGATGGAGATCGCCAAGACTTTGTCCAGAGTTAAGCGCCTGTCGGAACGAGCAAGCACGGCTGGGCCAAGTCCCGCGTCCAAACGATCCACAGCTCGCAGGGATGACCTTCGCAAGATGTATTCACTGGACGACATCTTAGGCGACAGCCAAGCGCTCAAACAGGTCAAGAACATAGCCCGGACTGTCGCGAACCACAATTTGCCGGTCATGATCCACGGGGAAACAGGTTCGGGCAAAGAACTGTTCGCTCAGAGCATCCACGCCGGCAGCGAGCGATCTAAAGGAGAATTTGTGGCAGTCAACTGCTCCGCTCTGCCCGAATCCCTCATAGAGAGCACTCTTTTCGGTAACGTAAAAGGAGCGTTCACCGGGGCACTGGACCATCAAGGTCTATTTGAGCAGGCCAACGGCGGGACTCTCTTTCTGGACGAGATCAACTCGGCCAGCCCTTCCCTGCAGGGAAAGCTTCTCCGGGTGCTAGAGGAACAAGCGATAAGGCGAGTAGGCGCTAATCACCTGACGCCCGTCGACGTCCGCATACTCGCCTCCTGCAACATCGACCCTATGGAAGCAGTGCAGTCGGGCGCTCTTAGAAGCGACCTGTTCTATCGGCTTTCGGTGTACAGCCTGCGTGTACCGCCGCTGCGAGAACGAAAAGAGGACATACCCGTCCTGATACATGCCTTTGCGAACCGGGCCGCCAAAGCCGTGGGAACCCGCACACCTGAGTTCTCTCCCGAGGTTTTGCGGGCCTTCGTGAACTACTCATGGCCAGGCAACGTTCGGGAGCTTTTAAACGCAGTTCAGTCTACGGTTGGCCTGTGCTCGAGTGACGCACCTGTTACTGACGACGACCTTCCGGATTTCGTGAGGCAATCTCTGTCGGTAGCTGTGTCCGCAAACTCGCCGCCCCACACTTTGGAAGAGGCTCTGCGAGAGACTGAGACAGAATTGATCAAGCAGGCGCTGCAAGAACACAACGGGAAGATAACCGATGCAGCAAAGGCGTTAGGGCTTACCAGGCAGTCTCTTCACTACCGTATTGCCAAGAACAGCATAAAGAAATAGGAATCACAGGCCTGTCTCCTCCTCGGTTAGGCTGTCTTTCGCCATCAGATGGGAGAGAAACTCCCTTGCCTCTGGGGACTGGAACTCGCGAAGGGTTTCGGAGCTAAAGCTCCTTCTTCGCGGCGCGCATTGGTTCCGACCCTAGTATTCTGACCAGGGTGATTCTGTAGGCTACCACGAAAGGCGTCCAGTTTAACTGGTGGACCGGAAGGGAATCGAACCCACGACCTCCTGAATGCCATTCTCGGGACATTCGTAATGGCTCGTTCCATTCCAAACCTCGCGGCTGCATATGAGTACTTTCAAAGAAGACAACCTCCCGGGACCAGCCAACCGATCACGGGTATTCTCATCTGCGTCGCAGTACTACTGCAGTAGCGACCTACACCACTGCTCTACTGTAGGATGACAGTCAAGAGAGACATACAAACAACAATGACGACCATGAAAGATAAGACGGGAAGCAGGCAGCCGCTGCCAGTAACCGCCCTGCCGATTTTGCGCTGCATTCCGGCCTTTGAGGTTGGTATGCCTGTTGTGCGTGCGAATTTCTGCATAGATTTCGTAACGCCCAGAGCACGCTTTGCCGAAAACGATACGCCTGGGGTTTTGATGCCTTTCTTTGCCATAGAAATACCTCCTTTCTATCGTCAGAAACGATGTCACCCTAATCCGCTTGGCGTCTCGTCATGTCTGCCTATCCATTCGTTTATCCATGTCCTCGCAGAGCCAGACTTGGCTCTCTCATTTTGAAGGGGTCAGCCCTGGGCTTGCCCTGGCAGCGGCGATGCAAGCAGTAGTGGTTCCTTCTTACCGCGCGGCCAGGGAGAGCCTAAAACGTCTCTACGGCCACCAGGTAGTCAGCCATGAGACCATTCGCCAGTTGATACTGCGCTGAACCAATCGCTGTAGGCCAGCCTCCGTGAGTTCATTGAGGGGCTTCTCGTCAAGTACCACTGTGCCTATCCCTCCACTTCTGGCAGGTCTTGGCTTGAGGGTTCTCGTCGGTGAGGCTGTTTCCTGCCGAACCCCCTCAAACCTTAGCAGAGGCGAAAGGATCTGGGGAATGGAGGGAGAAGAGAAAGCAAGGTACCCATGCTGACAGCGTCTCCATGGGCACAGGATCAACTGGGGGGTATCTCTGATGAGGACACTGGTGACCCTTCTCTTGGTTCTCGGTCTAGTTATCTTTCCTGCCTGCTCGACCAGGGCCCAGGAAGAAAGCCTCTATCAGGAGGCGGCGGAAAGCTTCATGAACGGAGATCTCGACAAGGCGAGGGAGTCGGCCACTCTGCTCGTTCAGAAATACCCATCGTCGGAGAAAGCAGCAGAGGCCAAGATCCTGCTTGCCGACATCGAGACAGCTCTCCAGAGGAAGCGAGAGGCAGAGGAAGCCGCCCGGATTCAGCAATACATCACTGAATCAGAGTCTTGTCGGCAGCAAGTCGTAGATGCTTACGGCTGGCTTTCCAAGCAATACTCATCTCTAGCCTCCGAGTACGAGAAGCAGAGACGGTCTCTCGACTATGTGGAGTGGTCGGTGTTGCTGCATGATTGGAATGGGACGCTCAAGACGTATCGCGGCCAACTGGACGGACTCAAGGTAAACGGCCACACTCCCAACCTCTTCTGGGCATGGCAGCGGCTTCAGTATGCTGCAGGGCTCATGAACGGGAACATATGGCAATGTTATGACAACGTATTATTGGGTAAGAACTCTGACCTGTTCGGACGAGAGGACCTCGTCTACTTCGATAAGGAGATCAACACGGCACTCGCCGAAGCCAAGGAAGCGCTAGATACTGGCGGCTAGAGAGACATTTCGATGCAGCCGGGATGATGCCCTTCCTTGAGGGTGTAATAGGAACTGTGTAACTGGGCATAATTCCCAACGAGTAGTGAAAGGGAGATGTTTCCATGACACAGTTGAGCGAGCAGGAAAAGCAACTTGCGG
>DAIRWA010000070.1:0-7781 GCA_036802545.1 Bacillota bacterium
AGGGCGTGAAGCCGGATTCTTTCACATGAAGGGTGTGGTGGAATCGGCTCTTACTCTTATGGGGGTTCCCGAAGCCGCATTCATGCCTGACGCAGGTATGCCTTTTCATCCGGGTAAGTCCGCTCGGATCATGGTGGAAGGCTCGGCGGTGGGTTCGATAGGAGAGATTCACCCCATGACACGTGCGAAACTGGACCTATCGGTTCCCGTATTCATGGCTTGGCTATCCCTGGACGCTCTCTCAGCGTTCTACCGTCCGAACCGCTACCGACAGGTCTCCAAGTTCATGCCCGTAGAAAGAGACGTGGCGGTTGTGGTGGCCGAGGACGTCTCTGCGGGAGACGTCTTGACTCTGGTTCAAAACGTGGCCAGAGACTTGGTGTCGGTCAGCCTGTTCGATGTATGGAGGAAGCCGCCGGTTCCGGAGGGAAGTAAGAGCCTTGCTCTTCGACTTGTATACCAAGCCTGGGATCGCACTTTGACCGAAGAAGAGCTGGCACATGATAGAAAGCGTATCCTTGACGCTCTTGGAGCCAAATACGGAGCCAGGCAGAGACTATAAGGAAGGACCGTTGGAAGGTGAACAAGTGGGAGGTTGCACACCGGCTGAGGACCATGGGGGCCCTTCTTGAGATCAGGGGCGAAAACTCGTTTAAGGTGCGCTCTTATAGACGTGCCGCCGACAGTATAGAGTCAAGTGATTATGACTTGGACAGGTTGGCAGCCGAAGGGCGGTTAACCGATATTCCCGGAGTCGGCAAGAACCTGGAACCCAAAGTCCGAGAGATGATCCGGACAGGTCGTTCATCGTACCTGGAAAAGCTGGTTTTAGAGATTCCCGAGGGGGTCTTGGATCTCTTGAAAGTCCCGGGGATCGGTCCGAAGATGGCAAGACTTCTCTACAACAGTCTCGGCGTCGCCGGATTGGACGATCTGGATGTCGCGCTGAAAGCCCACAAGGTCCGGAATCTCCCCGGAATAGGCAGGAAGCGAGAAGAATTGATGGCCGAAGGGCTTTTGGAAATACGAAGGTACGCCGGCAGGGTAAGCATCGGTGTAGCGTATCCAGTAGTCGAAAGCATTGTAGACTCACTGGGGGCCAAGGGCATTACCGCGGGAGCGGTCGGGGAGGTCCGCCGCGGGGAGGAGACCGTTTCGACCCTGGATATACTCGTGCTTCAAGCAGGCCAAGAAAGCCCGATAGAGCTGGTCAAACGGTCGGGCATATTGCCTGAGGTGGACGATTCGGTTATTCAGGAGGCTTGGGATAGCGACGCGGGCAGGTATAGTTTTGACACCGGGTTGGGTGTGCCTCTGTGGTTGTACTTCGCCGGCCGCGACTTGTTTTGGTCAAGAGCCCTGTATCTCACGGGTCCCCTCACGTTTCTCTCGTTTTTCAATGAACAGGGGAAGGATCAAGGTTTGGTTCTTTCGCAATCCGGGCTCCTGCGAGACGGGAAATCGGTAGGAGTGCCGGATGAGGATTCCCTGTTTGGAGCCGTTTCTCTTGCGCCCATTCCGGCCGAAGTACGTCATCGCCCGGAGTTTTGGGATGCATCCCGCCGCAAAGAAGTTCCGGAGCTTGTATCCGTGGAGGATCTTCAAGGAGACATACATCTTCATACGGTTTGGTCCGACGGCACCGCGAGCATAGAGGAAATGGTACAGGCGGCCATCGGCGTAGGTTACTCTTACATCGCCATAACCGACCACGCCACCGAAATGAAGATGATCCGGGGGATAACCCGAGAGCGACTTTCGGAGCAGCTTCTTGAAATAGAGAACGTACGCGCCAAGTACCCTGACTTTAGGATATACTCTGGCGTCGAGGTAGACATCCTGAAGGATGGACGGCTGTACCTCCCCGACGAGGATCTGGCCAAACTGGACGTGGTGATAGCCTCTATCCACCAGGATATCGACTCAGGTGTAGACGGCATGAACCGGCTTATCAAGGCGGCCATGAATCCCCACGTGGATGTTCTGGGGCATCCGACCGGACGTCTGATCGGACGAAGGCCGGGATCTGCGGTGGGGCTCGACGCGGTGCTGGACGCTGCCGTCCTGAGTGAGACGGTCGTCGAGATTAACTCGTCTCCGGAGCGTCTTGATCTGCCCGAGGATTCGGTGGCTTTAGGGTCGTCCAAAGGTGTCAAATTCGCCATCTGCACCGATGCCCACAGTCCCAGAGGCCTTTCCGGCATTCGCAACGGAGTACTGGCTTGCGCCAGGAGAGCAGGTATCTCGGCGAAACAAGTGGTCAATACCTTAACGGTGTTGCCCTGGATGCGGTAGTTTAGTCGTCATAAAGCTCTTTTCCGGTTCATAATCTACCAACGTGATTATGGACTGGGGTGAGGTGCTGTGCTATTGCACTCTAGACGGCCTTTCCTCGTTATCATGGCTCTGGTCCTTTTGTTGATCTCTGTCGCCGCCATGCCCAAGACGCCCGCTTTCTTAAATACACATGAGACAGACGAGCCTTTGATGCCCGGGATGCCTCCTGTGACTCGGCCCGATGTGCTGGAACTAAAGATCCGCCTCTCCCAGCTTAATCTATACGACGGTCCCATGGACGCAACGTATGAACTCCTCGCGCAAGAGGCGGTGAAGCGGTTTCAGAAGGGTTTTTGGCTAGCGCCCACCGGCGTCGTGGACTTGGCTACGTGGCGCGCTCTCGGTTACGGAGTGGAAAGGCCCGCACAGGTTGTGACGGGGCCGCCGCCGGAAGGTTTCGTGACCTTGGAAATCGATATGGATAAGCTGCAAATGACCGTGTTAATAGACGGCAAGGATTGGAAGACCTATACGGTCGCCGGGGGCAAGTGGACTACACTTACGCCCGTAGGAGAATGGAAGATCGTTGAAAAAGGTTACGAGCGTGGAGGAGCTTTTGGAAGTCGATGGATGGCACTGGATGTCCCGTGGGGCTCGTATGGGATTCACGGCACTAATCGTCCTTGGTCAATAGGTTCCTACGCGTCTGCCGGCTGCGTCAGGATGTTCAACGAAGACGTTGAGGAATTGTACGAGATCGTCCCGACGGGCACTCCTGTTATCATTCGCGGACCGAGGCCCGCTCTCTATTTCGCCAACCCGCTCCGTAGGGGAGCGGTGGGACCCGAAGTGGTGTTAATCCAAGAGCGCATGAGGACACTTGGCTTCGATCCGGGTGAGTGCGACGGACAGTTCGGCGGCAGGACCGAAGCACAGGTAAGGGACGTAAACTCCGTGTTTGGGACGGGTGATGGCGGTCTTGTGACCGATGATGTTTACACCCTGCTGGGAATAAGGGGAAGATACTGATGTCGAGACGGTATCGATATTCCATAACCGCCTTGGCCCTGTTCTGTGTTACCGCGGCGGCCTTCTCAGGGTGCCTCCAAAGAGAAACGGAACCCGAACCTCTGTCTATTCGAGGTCAAAGAATAGTGGTATGGGACGCCATCGAGCCCAGTTTTCCCGATGTCCCATCATATCAGGCATCGGCTTTAGCCGTAGCAGAGGACTTTGCCCGTGAACAAGGCGTTGAAGTTGAATTCAAGTTCGTTACCAGACAGGACATTGACTTGTATCTGTCAGAGGGCAAAGCGCAGGACGGAGAAGAGCCGTCTCTGGTTTATTCCACTGAATGGCCCATTATGCACGATGAGTTCAAGGATGTGGATAAGGACGTGGACCCGGGGAGGTTTCTTGATGCTGCCAGCTCGTACTGGACTTTCGACGGAAAGCTATTTGGCATCCCCGCGTACATCCACTGGTTTGGAACGGCGGTGGATACGTCTTTGGTTCCCGGGGACTGGACGCCCTTGTCGGACGGTGATACTTGGACAGACAGTGTTGCCGGGAAAATCGGTTTTTGGAGCGATTCACCGGCCTTTCTTAGTTCCGTTATGGACTGGCCTGAAGTGGGGTGGACCGCGGAGAAGGTTGTGTCTTATCTGAAGTCGGTGAAGGAGCGTTGGGGCACCGTCCCGGAAGACCCTCTGGCAGCGTGGCAAGACGGCGCCGTTGTGGCTCTGTCTCCCGTTACTCCGCACCTCTACAAGTGGTTCAATTCATCGAGCGAAGCAAACATGAGGCTTTTCCCCACGGTCGGCCTCTTGGAACCTGCGCGCCATTACTACACGGTGCCTGGGTACGTGGTGTTGGGCGAAGACTTCGCCAAGACAAGGTGCGCTACTTTATTGGGCGAACTCCTAGCCCAGAATCTTGGAAGGTGGGCGACCAGGGTCCTTGGCTCTGTGCCTGCCAGAATAGAAGACGCTGCCTTGTATCACTTGGAAAGCGGTTTTAGTTACGAGGAGAGAATGACGTTCCTGGGCCAGCTTGAGACCTGCTCTCTAGCGGCTCCCACGCCGAATCAGTGCCTCATGCGCGATGAAGTGTCTAAGGTATGCGGACGTTTTCTCCGGGAGTTCCTCAAAGACGACCTTACGGATGAGGAACTCATGTCCGGCATCCGTGACGTACTCCAAAGGCATACTAAACCGTAACAGCCTTAATAAGATTGCGGGGTTTTTGTCTTTGGAACTCTGGTCGCTCATCGGCATCATGATCTTAAGAGCTATCCTCATGTTTGCAGTAACGCTTATCGCTATAAGGATCATGGGCAAAAGGTCCATAGCCCAGCTTGCGCCCTTCGATCTTGTAGTCATCATCATCATTGGTTCTGCGGCCGCTCTGCCTCTGGAGGATCGAGAGATCCATCCCGTTATCGGCGTGGTCCCCATAATCGTTCTGTCCACCCTCCAATATCTTCTAGCATTGATAAACGTGCGTTTTCGGGGTGTGGAGAAGATCACTCAGGGTATGTCTACCCCGATAGTGATTAACGGCCAAGTGCAGAGAGATAACTTGAAGAGGGAAAACGTCTCCGATGCCGACTTGCACATCTTGCTTAGGCAAGCGGGAGGCGATAAGATGGAGGACATCGCCTTGGCGGTTCTCGAGCCTACCGGGCAGGTATCGGTCATCAAGAAGAAGGAGTCACAGCCCTTGACTCTCAAAGACGTAGAGCTCTCTACCCAGGGACGGATAGATCTCCTTAGAGACGAGGTCCGTTCCAGGCGCCACATGCGCTATCGCGACATGCTCGGTTCTAAGCCCGAAAGGTTTTCACCGGGGACAAGGCGAAACTTGGCCTTAGAGGTGAAAGCAGAGAGGAGTTTTTGTGATGAAGACCGAGTACCTTGAAAGAGGTCTTGATTTCGAAAGTTACCTGGAGAAAGCGGACATGAACGTGCCTACGATGAAGGCGAATTTTGCCGACACCAAGATCCGGTCGGAAGACGACGCCTATTTCGGGTCTCTGGCAGAGAAGCTTCCCAGGGAAGCTATCTCTATAGCGTGTTTTAGCGAATCGTGGTGCGGGGATTGCGTGGAGAACCTCCCGATAGTAGCTAAGATGGCATCTACATACCCCATTTTTCGTCTCTACGTCTTCCCAAGGGACCTTAACCTGGATATCATGGACGAGTATTTTGGTGAAGGCTTCCGGACCATACCTGTCTTTATCTTCTACGACCCGAATGGGGAGGAGATAGGTAGGTTCATCGAGCGTCCGAAAGGCGCCCACGCCTTCATGGACCAGGCTAAAGAGCAGCTGGCAGGCCTTCCGCCTGAGGAACTAAAACGCGGCATGTATCGCGCCAGGACCAAGCTTAGGAAACTGTACAAGGACGGGCTGCGGGACGAGACCGTATCGGAAATCCGGAGGCTCGTGGAAAAGAGATATGGACCCTAAGACACTTGAGCTTCTCGAATTCAAAAAGGTACAAGATATGCTGGCTAAGGAAGCCGGCACTTCTTTGGGTAGGGCCAAAGCTTTTGAGTTGTTCCCAGGAACGCCGGCGGAAGCTCGGGCTTCCCAGCGTTTGGGACGCGAGATAATGTCCCTTCTGGGGCGGCTGACCGCTCCGAGCCTTTACGCGGTTACAGACGTTAGGCCGAAAGCGCTTTCGGCAGGGCAAGGGATCACCCTGTCTCCCGCGGACCTTAAGCATATCTTGGATGCCCTCCTGGCTTTAGAGTCTCTGGCCCGCTGGCTTGAAGACATAGACGGCGAGTATCCTGCGTTATCGTCGGTGAAAGCGAGAACCCCCAAATTGCCCGGACTTAGGGCGCGGTTGGATTCGACTGTAGACGAAAACGGGGAGATTCGAGATTCGGCCAGCCCCAAACTAAAATCCATCAGAAGGTCGTATCGGGAATTTCAGGAGAGGCTCAGGAGGCGGGCAGAAGAGTTGACCCGGCACAGCAGCGTCTCCCAATATCTTCAGGAGCCCATAGTCTCTCTCAGAAACGGCCGGTATGTCCTGCCTGTGAAACAGGAGCACGCTTCTAGGATCCAAGGGCTTATCCACGACCAGTCCGCCTCGGGTCAGACCGTGTTCTTGGAGCCTTCCGAGCTCTTGGAAATGGGAAACCAGCTAAGGCGTTTGGAGCTTATGGAACGGGATGAGATAGAGCGTATTTTGATGGAGGTATCCGGGTCAGTGGGCGAGGCATCGCCGCTGTTAGTCTCGGGCGTTGACGCTCTTGCCGACTTCGACTTGGGTTTAGCTAAGGCTCGGCTAGCCATCAAGTGGAGAGGCGATTTCCCCAAGCTGGTGGATGAGCACCTCTTGCTCCTTTCCAGGGCTTGGCATCCCTTGCTCACCGGCAAACCCGTGCCATTAGATATAGAGATCAACGAGAAGGGATTTCGGACAGTCGTCATAACCGGCCCCAACATGGGCGGGACGACAGTCGCTCTAAAGACTTGCGGGCTCTTATCGGCTATGGCTCTGTCGGGCATGCCATGTCCTTGTGGGCCTGAGACTACCATCGGACACATATCCGACGTCCTCTGCGACATCGGAGACGAGCAATCCATCGAAGAAAGCTTAAGCACTTTCTCGGCTCACATATCAAACGTTATCAGGATTCTGGAGCATGCGTCACCCGGCAAGCTGGTCCTCATAGATGAGTTGGGGGCCGGCACCGACCCCAAAGAGGGCGCCGCTTTAGCTCTGGCCATTTTGAACCGGCTCAACTCTTCGGGAGCGTTATGCCTCATAACCAGCCACTTCAGCGAGTTAAAGCTTGCCGCCCAGACGACTGCGGGAATGCAAAACGCGTCTATGGAGTGGGACGCCATCAACATGGCGCCTACCTATAGGCTGTTGGCTGGGAGGCCGGGACGTTCCTATGCGTTTGTGGTAGCCGCGAAACTAGGCATGGATCCAGATGTCTTGGACGAAGCAAGGAGCGGCATGAATGAGGAACTCGTGCAGATGGAGGACGTAATCGCCGAGCTGGAGACCTCATCTCAGGAAGCCAGGGAACAAGCCGCTCTCGCCACAAGGGACAGGGAGCTTGCCGAGGCTTTTCGCAGTGAATACGAGAGGAAACTAGAAGAATTAGAAAGAGAACGGCGAGGAGCCATCAACGCGGCTAAGCACGAGGCTGCCCTAATCGTTAGCAGGGCAAGAGTCGAATTCGAGAAGACTGTCAAGGATTTCCGAGAGAAAGAAAGGCAAGCCGCAAAGGTTTCGGCAGCCGATATCACCGCCATTAGAGAGAAACTAAACGAGGCGAGAGAGGAATTTGTATCGGAGGAGCAATTTCATGAGAAAGGCGAACCTCTTGACTCGAAGGATGTGGAAATCGGCAGAACGGTGGCGGTTGAAGGGTTACAAGAGCCCGGCATTATCCTCAGCGCGTTATCCCCCGACGGAACTGTCCAGGTTAGGGTAGGCTCTCTGACTTTGCGCGCTTCGCTGGACGACCTAGGCATC
>DAIRWA010000071.1:0-3044 GCA_036802545.1 Bacillota bacterium
TTTTTAAGAACGAGAATCATATTTGCTGGTGTAACGACCGGGTATTGGCCACGAGCCCCGACTTGATCGTTGCTGTCGAAGACGGGACGGGTCAGCCCCTTACCAACAGCGCCATTCAGGAAGGCATGGGAATGGCCGTCATCGGTGTCAAGGCGCGAGAGGCTAGTCGATCTCCACGGGGCATCGAGACTCTTGGGCCTCGCAATTTTGGGCTTGAACAGGATTATGTGCCCATAGAGCAACTGGTAAGCGAAGAGATCCTGTGCCATCAGCATACAACAAGGGACTGAACAAGATGCCAGACGGACATTTAGAGACTCTGCATGACATTGAGGATTTCGTTCGCGGTGGTACTTTTTACGGCACGGGCGGGGGAGGCGATTTTGACCGGGGAGTGAAAATACTAAAGAAACACCTTGATATGGGACTTTCGCTGGGGTGGGTAGATGTCGGCGCGATTGCCGACGACGAGTACACGATGTGCCCGTTCACGATGGGATCTCTTGCCACCATTACGGACGACAAAGCCGCTTTTATGCGCACCTTTGAGATCGACGAGTCACAGTTCGGGTATCGCCGTGGCGAGCATTTGGCCGATGCGGCCAAAGCGCTCGAGCGGTACACCGGGAAGAAGGCGTCTTCTTATGTTCCTATCGAACTAGGCGGTGGGAATGCCGGTTCGTGCGTAGCCGCTGCAGCTAAGAATGGAGTCCCTGTCGTCGACGGTGATTTCACCGGTCGTGCCATCCCCGAGATCACCCAGACCCTGCCCTCCATTTTCGGGAAACCTGTCCTTCCCATGAGTTCCTGTGACGCCTGGCACGACATTTGCTTTATCGACTCGGCAGTCAACCTCAAGATGGCCGAACGTATCGGTAAGCAGATCAGCGTGGCCGGGTTCCTTGGGTGCGATATGGCAGGTTTCATGATGAAAGGCAGCGAAATGAAAGAAGTTGTTGTGCCCGGGACTCTCACTTGTGCCTTAGATCTTGGAAAGGCGATACGAAAAGCCAACGAAGAAGGCCACAATCCTGTAGAGGCTATTGTCGAATACACGAAGGGATACTTTGTGGCTGTGGGCACGGTTTCTAGGAAGGACTGGTATGACAAAGACGGCTATTACTGGGGAACCCACGAGATTGTCGGGGAAGGTGGCTACGCAGGTCGTACCTACAAGATCTGGTTCAAGAACGAGAACCACATTTGCTGGCGTGACGGCAAAGTCCTGGTTACCAGCCCTGACCTGATTTCCATCGTTGATGCGCGCACTGGGTGGCCTTTCACCAACAACCAGGTGCAGGAAGGCGACCGGGTGGCCGTCATATCCACCAGATGCAACGAGAGGCACCGGACAAAGGAGGGTTTGGAGGTGCTCGCCCCCAGGGCTTTTGGCTACGATATTGACTATGTCCCTGTTGAGGAGGCAGTCAAAGAATGGTAGCCAGAAACCTCAGTCGACCCGACGATCTCATTGAGTTGGGGGCCCGTTCCGGCCCTCAAGAAGGCGAGCCCGCTACGGAGACACTGTGGGCATTGGTAGACAGGGATAAGGCCGAGCTTCTAACGATCTGCGCTGATCTAATTAAGATCCCCAGTGTATATCCGGGTCAGATGGAAGCAATAGTCGACTTCGTCTGCGCGTACCTTTCGGCCGCGGGCATCGAGCACCGGATCGTACGAGCCCCCGACAACACGCCCGGCATTGTCGCAAAGGTTGGGACTCCGGGCGGAAAGGTCGCGATCTTTAATGGCCATAATGACGTTGTCCCGGTGGGCGAGTTAGCTCGATGGGATTATTCACCTTACTGCGGTACGATCACCGAAACAGAGATTTTAGGCAGGGGCGCTTCCGATATGAAGTGTGGCGTCGGGATTATGCTGTTCATCGCAAAGAAAATGAATGAGCTTCAGTTGCAGCTGAAGGGCGAATTACACCTGCACATAGTCCATGACGAGGAAAACGGCGGCCTTATGGGCACTAAGTTCTTGATCGATGAAGGATATTCGGAAGGCGCGGAGTTCTGTATGATACCCGAACCCACCACTTACAGCAATGTCGAAGTTGGGCAAAAGGGCAGTATGCGAGCAGAAATAGTCACCTATGGCAAACCGGTTAATAGCTCGATCATCAACTACGTTGGTGAGAATGCCGTCCATAAAATGGTGCGAGTGTTGAATAGCCTGCATGAACTCACAGAGATGAAGGCTACTTTTGGGGAGGACGAACACGAACTCCTTGAAGATTCGCGTGCTGTCATACGGAAATGCCTGGGCGTTCCCGGAGTTGAACAGGCAATTGATCATGTGAACGTGAACATCGTTTCTGTGGCCGGCGGTGACAGCATGACCATGACACCGGAAGTCTGCTGCGCCCACATAGGTGTCCTCGCCCCAGCCATGGTGCCCATGTCCCCGGTGAAAGACAGACTAGAGGCGATTGTCGCCCGGGAGTGCCCGAAAGGTGGGGCTGAAGTCAGGTATCATCGCTCTTCCGACGGTGCTTCCACAGGTGTAGACACCCCGCTTGTGCGTTCCGCCCTCAAGCATGCACGGGCCCTTTGGGCGAAGAAGGTGGTGGCCGCTCATCAATGGGCTACCAGTGACGCCAAGTATTACCGCCATAGTGGGATTCCGACCATCCAGTACGGGCCGGCCAACGTACAAGGCATACATGCTTACAACGAATGCGTGGATCAGGCGGAAATACTCAATTGCGCCAAGGTCTATCTCGCTGTTCTTAACGACCTAATTGGGTTTCAGGATGTGAGGGATTAGGATGGCACTGTTGAAGACGAAGCAACGGCTATGGGCGCTAGTCGATGAGACAAAAGACGAGATCACGTCCCTAGTGTCAGAACTGGTGAAGAGACCTAGCCTTAACCCACCCGTTGATGCTAAAGCAATTACCGACTACATTCTGAGCTATTTTGACAAGCACGGTATTCGCCACAAAGTGGTGGGAGCACGCCCGGATCGACCCATCATTATTGCTGAGGTGAGGGGAGACGCTAAGCCAGGCACCGCAGCGCCATCATGTGAAAAAA
>DAIRWA010000071.1:3054-7627 GCA_036802545.1 Bacillota bacterium
ACACTGTGCTTTAACGGGCACACCGACGTTGTGGGGCCGGGGGACATTAGCATGTGGGAATTTGATCCCCATTGCGGCACAGTGACTGATAAACAGGTGCTAGGACGCGGGACTTCCGACATGCTGTCCGGGGTAGCCATCGATATGCATATCCTGCGCCTCATGGTTGAGCACAAACTGCAGTTTGACGGTAGGGTTATCATGCACCTGGTGCCTGACGAAGAGACAGGCAGCGAAATGGGAACTCGTTGGCTTATAGAAAACCATTACGCTGACGGCATTGACGGGGTGATAGTAGGAGAGCCCACGTCTTGGTGCAACATAGAGATAGGTTCCAAAGGAGGGATGTGGGCCACCATCCGCTCATTTGGGACGCAGGCTCACGGAAGCGTGGCAAGCTTTGTGGGCGACAATGCCATTGCTAAGATGGCAGCTTTCTTGGGCCGCCTCGAGGAACTGCGTGCCATGGCTGCCAAGGTAAGTGAGGATCAACGGGAAGTCGTACGGTTCTCAAAAGATATAGCTCAACGCATACTGGGGGCCCCGGGCGTTGGAGAGGCCATCGATCACGTTACTTATAGCATAAGCACACTAAAAAGCGGCATGCCTGGAAAGGCAGAATGCGAGTACTGTGAGGCAAACGTGCATCTGCGTATTCCCAATGGCGTTTCAGCGCAAGAACTCAAAGACAGCTTCCTGGAGATAGGCCGCCAATGCGGCGTTGAGTGCGAGGTCACTAGGATAATGGAAGCGGCCTGCACTGCAGTCCACGAGCCTATCGTTCAGATGGCTCTCGACAATGCGAACTTCCTTTACGGTAAGAAGGTTGTGCCGGTTTACCAGTGGGCAAGTAGCGACGGGCTTTACTATCGCCGTTTAGGGATACCTACAGTTCAGCACGGTCCCGCCAACATCGGCGGCATTCATGGATACAACGAAACGGCCGATATTGAGGAGATCATCCTCGTCGCGAAGACCCACTTCGGGATTCTCGCGGATTTTTTCGGCATGTAGATACAGTCGTTGGTTCTACTTGGTCGCCGGAGCACGTCAATATGTGGATTCGGAGGAGGAGTAAATACTATGGGTACGCTCAGGGTAGCATCGGTTCAGTTCCCAATCATAGACAACGACTTCGACGGCAATATGGAACGCGCCCAACATATGGTTCAAGAAGTGATGAAGGAAAACAATGTGGACCTACTGCTATTCCCGGAAGTCTGCATAGAGGGCGTCGACAAGGACTCTTTTGAAAGCCTTCTGACCGAAGCACGTCTTCAGGCGATCAACGACTTCTGGCATCGCATGGCGAAAATGAGCGGGATTCACATTCTAGCGGGACATATTGACCGCAAAGATGACATATGGCGCAATTTAGCGACCTGTTACGCTCCCGATGGAAGCATACTCGCGGAGTATTCCAAGGCTCATCTCTACAATACGGAACGGGGCTTCTTCAAACAAGGCGACGAAAGGGTCATTTTCAACCTCAAAGGGTTTTCCATAGGTATCATGATATGTGCTGACTTGGGTTTTCCTGAGTTCAGTCGCGCTTTGGCCGTCGAAGGGGCTGATGTCTTCGCTGTGCCTAGCTGTTGGGGATATCCTCACGATCTGCTTTGGACTCTCTGCAATCAACTGAGAGCTGCTGAGAACGCTGCCTATATGGTGTCGTGCAATCGATTCGGCAAGGAGATAACCGGCCGCGTGGCACTAGGCCACTCCATGGTAGCCAGTCCGCGGGGAGAGATCATTGCGAACCTTGGGCTTCAGAGACAAGGTTACTTCGTAGCGACACTTCACAAGAGTGAAATCGAGCTAGAGCGTAACAGTCTCAAGTGGCTTGAGTGGCTTCGCCCCGAGCTCTATTCTGTCTAGCGGCTTATTGGCGCGAGGTTAGGTCGCGGACGTGCCTTGCACCTGGGCGAAGATACTGTATATTGACGATAACACGGAGGAGATCCCATGCCCGATGACCCTATCGCGATTTTCCGGCAGGTCGCCGACGGAGATGCAGCCGGAGTGACCGCTGCCCTTGAGGCCGATCCTTCACTTGCATCCCTACGCCTGGATGACGGCAGGACGCTTCTGCATACGGCAGTGGTGTCCAAGTCCAAAGATATGGTGGAGATTGTCCTTCAGTATAAGGTTGACGCATCCGCGACCGACGAACAGGGCCAGGACGGCCTCATGTACGCGGCCGGCATGGACCTTACCGAGATAGTTCAGGTATTGCTGCGGAATCGGGCCAACCCGAAAGCAGTAAGTAAGTCGGGCGCTTCAGCAATCATCGCGGCTTCTACCAACGGATCGCCTGAGACGCTGATGGCCCTCATTAAGGGAGGAGCCAACATAGAACAGGCGGGCGTGGTGATCCTATCGACTTCCGCGGGCGCAGGCCACTTAGCGCCGACGCCGCTTCAGATAGCTTTGCTTGAGGGGCGTGGGCAGATAGTACAAACCCTGCTTGAGGCGGGCGCCAATGCGCGAAAGAGGGAGGAAGCCACTGGGTGGAATTCTTTGCACTTCGCGATCATGGGCATGTCTAGGCGGACCGGAGATATCGACCCCAGCACGCTTCAGCAGCTCCTTGAACGGGGAGCCTCTCCTCACGCCAAAGATGAGCAGGGTATGACGGCTGTGGACTTGGCTCGCAATAGCTCGCTCGATGAGGCGGTGAGACTGCTAGAAGCTGTTCCGAAGAAGAGGCGTTGGTTTTGGTAGCGATTTGCCTTTCTCAGGGCTGAAACTAGCGGCGAACCGAACTGACCCATCAAACGGGTAACAGGAGGCTTACTCATGGATCTCATACAATCGTTCAGCTTCGAGTTGCCAACCAGGATCGAGTACGGAGCGGGGGTGTTCTCAAACCTCGCATCGGAGCTATCCCGCCTTGAAGCTCGAAGAGTCCTGATCGTGACGGACAAGGGCGTACGTAGAGCCCTGTCTGACGCTGCCATTGTCGATCCTTTGAGGAAGGCCGATATCGGGGTCATGGTATTCGACGAGGTTGAACCGAACCCCAAGGATAGAAACGTGGAGAAGGGCGCCGCGGTTGCTCGGCAATTGGGCGCCGAGGCACTAGTAGCTATAGGCGGGGGAAGCCCCATCGACTGCGCCAAGTCTATCGCCGTCTTGGTCTCGCACGGCGGAGATCGAATAAAGGCCTACGAGGGCAAGACGGGAGTCGTCCGTTCCGTGACACCGTGGATCGCGGTGCCCACCACTGCAGGTACCGGCAGTGAGGTGACGTTTTCGTCGGTCATCACCGACTCTGAGGGCAAGTACAAGATGACGGTGAAGAGCCCTTTCATGGCCGCTAGGGTAGCCTTGGTGGACCCGGAACTCACCCACACTGTGCCCCCGAGGACGACCGCCGCGACGGGGGTGGATGCATTGACCCATGCCATCGAGGCGTACACCGTTACCTGCTCGGAGCCCATCAGCGACGCGCTGGCGCTTCACGCGATTAGCCTCATCTCCCGGAGCCTCCGTGACGCCGTCAGGAATGGCCGCAACGCGAAAGCCCGCTCAAGTATGATGTTGGGGAGCCTCTTAGCTGGGATCGCTTTCAGTCACTCGGATGTGGGATCCGTCCATTGCATGGCCGAGTCGCTGGGAGGAGTCTACGACCTTCCTCATGGCGTCTGCAATGCCATCCTTTTGCCCTATGTGATGGAATACAACATGGCCTGCTGTCAGGAAAGGTACGCGAAGGTGGCCCAGGCAATGGGGGTAAGCTGCGACCTAGGCGGCAACGGGGGCGACTATGGGCGCGATGACACTCACGCAGGCCTCGGAGGCCATGTGTGCCCCGGTACGGACGACAAAATGAGGCGCCAAGCGGCCGCGGCGGTTCGTGCTGTCAAATCCCTCTGCCGGGACGTCGGGCTACCTGCGCTGAACACCCTAGGTATCCGCGAGTCTGACCTGCCCATGCTCGCCGAGATGTCGGCTAGGAATATTTCGACCGAGAGTAATCCGCGGCCCATGGACAAGGAAGACTATCTTGAGGTGTTCAAGAGGGCCATGGAGTAGGGGCTGGCGGTCTACCCCCGGTCAACGGCTTCTGTCGCGTCGCGTATCTCACGGATAGTCTCCACGTATTTTGTCTTCGTGAGGAAAGCGCGGGCAAGAAGGGCGACAACGACCAGCATGGATACGGTCATCCATAATGGGGGTATTTCTACGGTGTGCATGAATTTTAGTGAGTCATCGTGAGCGCGTGCGCCGAACATGGATAGTGTGGGGAGAATAACCCAAGCAAGACTCTGAGAGAGGAACACCGCGACGGACACGCTAAGAGAGAGTCTGCGCCAGACGTCCAGCTTCGTCCATGGGATGACCGCCAGCAGGATCAGGCCAGTAGACACGCTAGCCAGCATGCCGCCTATGTGGATTACGGACCACTGCAGAGTGTTGAAAGTCCCTTGAAGTGAGATGTGAGGGGGACCGACAAACACAAAGGGCTGTATCCGAACGACGGATCCGCCAGCCCCCCAGACAGCCAAGGCATGGCCCATCTCGTGGACGACTCCTGAGACCACCCAGGCGAGCAGTGCCATCGCCACGG
>DAIRWA010000072.1:0-7210 GCA_036802545.1 Bacillota bacterium
GCGGAAAGAAGATGGCCATCGGCGGCAGCATCACCGCGACCACCCATGCTAAAGTCCGATAGACACCCGTCACGAGCATTGAATGAAGCCATTTGGGCGCTCCGAGAAAAAGGACCAGCCGGCTTAGGTGAGGTTCGATGGAGAACAAGGCCAATGACAGGAGCTGGGACGGATAGTTGGCAAGGCACAACGTAATGGCGAAAACCATCCCCAAAAGCAAGAGCATGATGGGGATGCCGAGCTTCCTGGAAGTGAGAATACCGTCTAGACGGTTGGTCATAGCGTGGTCGGCTTCGCCCGACACTCGCATGCAAGCGGCGACGATATCCTCCGCCCTTGCGTAAACTTGCGCAATAGCTGCATCTGAGATGGAAAGCCCGTCGGTAACTGAGGCAGTGTCGGCCGCCGGGTCATTGGGTGTCTTGACGGGCTCTCGAGGACACAACGAAGTCTCTGTAACTGAGTCACCGAATTCAAAGCTACTGGGGGCCGGGTCAAATGCCAAGTCACCAAGACCCTGGTCGCCGGCCGCCAAGTCACAGAGTGCCAGGCTGCTCCGCACGTTCGCGGCCTCTTTCTCTGCGGGGACAAGAACACTGTCCCGACACTCAGGCTCCGTAACCGAGGTGTGTATCGCGTCCATCAATTCGGCCACGCCTTCGTTCGACCGCGCCGACGTCGGTATCACGGGGATCGCAAGTTCCCGAGTCAGCACGTCGACATCAATAATGAGTCCTCGCTCCCTCGCTTCATCCATGAGGTTCAGGCAAACTATGCAATTCTTGGTAAGCGGTATGATTTGAAGCACGAGATTCAGGTTCCGTTCAAGGCTCGTCGCGTCCACAACGCACACGATTACGTCCGGGTTTTCGTTGACGATGAAGTCGCGTGCGACTTCTTCCTCTTTGGAGTTGGCTCGTAGGGAGTAAGTACCGGGCAGGTCCACCAATCGGAATGTCTTGTCGTTGTGCTTGACAACCCCTTCATACAGGACGACCGTTTTGCCCGGCCAATTGCCGGTATGCTGGTCTAGGCCGGTAAGCCTGTTGAAGACTGTGCTCTTCCCCACATTTGGGTTGCCTGTTAGGGCCACCAGATAGGCCGGTTCGCCCAAGCGACACCCTCCTTCTTCTCTCGATGCACCTTTTCTCACTCTTCTCGGCGAGTCTACGGCCGGCGGCCTTTGCAGTTCGCCTGGGCAGCTAGCCGTGGGCGTCTGACCTTCTAGGGCGGCGCCCTTTCTGCGGCCTTCGTGGCAGATCTCTCCGGTCGGTCTTCTCAGTTGGTCTTTGCAGCTCGCCTTGGCAGCAGGCCTTTGCGGCCTGTCTTACAGCCGACCTCCCTGGCAAGCCCTACCGGGCGACCGCCTACCCTGAAGACGGAGATACTATGATGGACTTCGCCTCACTGCTCCGCAGCGCGATGACCGTGCTACGTATGGACACTGCTATCAAGCTCCCGGCTGGGCCTTTCCTAACCAGGCGCATGGGAGCCCCCAACGTGAATCCGAGGTCAACTAGGCGACGACCAAGCAACCCTCCTAGGCGTTGGGCCACGAGGTACACGTAACGGCCCATCGGGGCATCAGACAGAGGAAACTCCAGGCGCAGGGGAACAAGCGCGAGCCCGGTTGCTTCGCGAATCTGGTCTGCCTGAACCTCCAAGTAGGTGGAACGTAGACCTTCGAGTTGCCGTGTCTCAACTGCGCGAGGCGGGGCTTGAGCTGCCGAATTGATGGCAAAATCGTTTTGAAATTCTTCGTCCACTGTATCCCCCTGCTTTCTACAGTCCGCTGTGAATCCCGTTCTGACGATCCTATGTAAAGCAGCGAAGTTTTGGCACAGCTAATCATGTTTTACGAGGGTAACACCGGCCGATGAAGGGCTCAAGCCTCTATCCGTCCACCGCGATCTGATGGCGTGACGACATCCGTCCGCCATGGCGTAGGAGTATCGTATGAACCAACGTACGAAGTTGACCGTCTGATAGGCTTTAGATATGATGAGAGGCGATACTTAGACTATCGAAGGAATATTGTTAAGGGTGAAATCGTGGAGAATCCAGCAGAAGCGCCAGTCGAAGATCAGTCCATCCCAGAGACGAAAGAACCCCAATCTGGAGACATTGGAGAAGCCGACAAACGCCCCCGGTTCAAGGGGCTCGATCTCGCCAACCATACCCTCGAGCAGAACCTGTGGATCCTAGCGGGCCCTCTCCTGGCTGAACGCCTGCTACAATCGGTTGTCGACGCGGCGGATATGGCTATGTGCGGACGAGTTGGCGCGGCGGCAGTTACGGCTGTCGGACTGTCCAATCAGCTATCCATGATAGCCACCGCGTTTTTCGACGCCATCCGCGTGGGAACAATGTCCGTCGTGGCCCGACGCATAGGAGCAGGTGAATACGAGGAAGCACACAAAACCCTCAGGCAGTCCCTTCTGATCGCGGCTACCATTGGGGTCATAGCTTTCCTGTTCTTCTCAGTCTACTCAACCAGCGCCCTGAAGTTCATGGGTGCGGAACCGGACGTCGTTAGGCACGGGGTTGGCTACTTTTGGTGGAAGGGCCTATCCCTCTGCTTTGAGTTCGTTACCATGACCTTCGCGGCATCGTTGCGTGGCTCAGGAAATACTCGCCTGCCTATGTATGTTGGTGTGGTCGTCAATCTCTTGAATCTGACAGGCAACTACCTGCTGATCGGCGGTAATTTCGGCTTCCCCGCCCTCGGCGCTGAAGGCGCCGGAATGGCCACGGCTTTCGCCAGGTTCATCGGCATGGGTTTGATAGTTACGCTAACAAGCATTCAGCTAAACCCTTTGACAGGGTGGTTCAGAGGATCGTTCAAACCCGACCGCGAGGCGCTGGGTGCCGTTATGAATGTCGGCCTTCCCGCTTCGGGCGAACGCTTGACCCTGAGGGGAGCTCAAATGCTCTACACTCGGGCGATCGCGGGATTGGGCACTAACGCCTATGCGGCTCATCAAGTGGCACTCCGATTAGAGTCCCTATCCTTGACCATCGGATTTAGCTTCGGAGCCGCGACGACTACCCTTGTGGGTCAGTATCTTGGTTTCGGTGATTCTTCCAAGGCCGAGGAGTCCGCCTGGAAGGCGCAGAAGCTAGCCTCCTTAGCCATGGGATGTATGGGGGTGCTCATGTTCTTTACAGCGCCTACGCTGGTCCGCCTGTTTGTCCCAGGCAATGAGGAAGTGACAAGGCTCGGCGCAACGGTCCTGAGGATCATCGCCGTCGCACAGCCTTTCATGGCCGTAAACCACGTTCTGGCAGGAGGCTTGCGAGGAGCCGGCGACACGAAGTGGGTCATGTTAATCACAGGGGCCAGTGTATGGTTGGCCAGAGTCTGCTTAACATATCTGTTCGTAATTGTGATGCAGCTGGGGCTTGCCGGAGCCTGGTACGCCATGGCGATTGACTTCTTGCTTCGGTCAGCGCTCTTCAGATGGAGATTCAAGGTGGGCCATTGGAAAGACATTTCGGTGTAGTCTCGGGTATGGAGGGACTTCATGAAAACCGTTAGTAAACTCGTACTGCTAATGATGGGCTTGTTCTCGTGTAGCGTCGGTTTGCTCTTGGCGATTCACTCTCAACTGGGATCGTCGCCATGGGACACGTTTCAGATAGGACTTGCTATGAGGACAGGACTCAGCCTGGGCCGAGTGTCTCAAATCGTTGGGGCTGTGATAATCCTGATCGACATTGCCATTGGGCAAGCTCCGGGCAAGGGTACGATGTTGAACATGTATTTCGTAGGCTTCTTTATTGACCTAATTGAAAACCACTCGCTCATTCCCGACGGTCAGAGCCTATTTGGCAAGATCATCATGCTTCTCCTAGGAATACTCGCCGTCAGCTGGGGAACGTTCTTTTACGTTAACGCAGGATGGGGGGCGGGCCCAAGGGACAGCCTCATGCTCGGATTATCTAAGCTTTTTTCGACCGAAGTATGGAAGGCCCGAACCGCCATAGAAGTCTGTGTGGCCGCAGCGGGACTTGCTTTAGGGGCAAGGTTGGGAGTGGGGACTGTTATACTGGCTGTTCTAGTTGGACCTGCGGTCCAGATCGCCTACCGCATTGGCGGAGTAGACCCGAAAGCAATCACTCACAAGAGCCTCCTGGACGATTACCGGGCTATTGTGGCTTTGGGCAAGAGGTCTTCGCGTTCAACAGGCCTCTCGGGATGAAGACTGATTCCAGTGTCACGGCGATAAGATGCGGAAGCAATACTCACCCCTAAGACCACGGCGATCCCTTCCTATACCACCGCGGGATGTAGCTTCTGAACCCGTTATACCAGTCCAACACGTTACGGGCCTGATTGAACATGGTGTCGACCTCGCCCTGCCCAAACTGGATCGCCCAAGGCACCGATGAAAGCATGTTGTTGGCGATATATAGGGACATCAGCCGGAAGAAGACGTCTGGGACGTGGTCGCAGGCGTGGCCTTCTAGGCCCGCGAAGTACCCATTGATCCTCCCGGACGCGAAATAGCCGCTCACCGCCGCGCACCATACGACCCGGTTGAATTCCTCCCACGGGTCGCCATAATCCAGCCGGTTGAAGTCGATGATGCCGATTTGACGGTCATCGGTGACGATCATGTTGCCGCAGTGGTAATCGCCGTGCTGGAAGACCTGGGGCCGGCCCTTCAAGAGGTGCCGCAAGGAGTTGATGTGTTCGATGGCTTGATCAGCACCGGGCACCTCAATGCCGCAGGCTTGGTAGTTTCGGATATTGCGGTCGATCTTCCGGTTGAAGCGTTCGGCCCAATCAGGCTGCTCCGGAGGCGCGGGGATCCTATGAATCTGCCACAAGATCCTTCCGGCAGCGTATCCCAGGTCGTACTGCTCTTTGGCGCTCAATTCGGGGAGCACGCTTTCCGCGTCCACGCCATCTATCCAGGTGGTAATCGTGAACACCCTCGTACAGGGAATATCGTCGGCACCGTCAGCGTCATCAGCGCTGTAAGCCCCGTCGGGATAGTCAGCGTCACCGACACCATCGTTGAACGTGCCGAAGTCCACTGGCCGGGTCATCAGGATGGGGAGAGCTTCCAGCTCGCGGAGTGCCTCGAATTCGAGCTTCTTACGGGGATACTCCGCAATATCTGATATCCTGACCAGTAGCTGCTCGCCGCAGCTCGTTTCGACCCGGTATTTGGTGTCTTTAGACCAACCCTTGGCGATCGGCTCAATGCTCGTCCACTCCTCGGAACCGGGGATTCCTTCAAACACTCGACTCACCTTGCCACCCCATTCGGTTACAAGATCCGCAAGACCCGATGCGTCTACAGGATAATACTACGGCAGAACGCGGCCGCAGGAAACCCCACGGCTCTTGTCGAAACGCGATAATGTCCTAGGCAGGATGTATGCCGAAGAAGAATAGGCGCTAGGATTACCATTAGGAGGGAACCCCATGCTGTTTATCTGCTATCCCCAGTGCTCAACATGCCGCAAAGCGCGCCAATGGCTTGACGACCGCGGCATCGACTACGAATTCCGAGACATCAAGACAGACAATCCGACAATTGTCGAGCTCCGCGAGTGGCACGCTAAGAGCGGCATTCCTCTTCGGAAATTTTTCAACACCAGCGGCTTACAGTACAGGTCGCTTAAGCTGAAGGATAGGTTGCCGGAAATGTCACAAGAAGAGCAGTACGAGCTATTGGCCTCCGACGGCATGCTGGTGAAACGGCCTATCCTCGTTGGCCCCGACTCCGTGTTGGTGGGGTTCAAAGAAGCGGAATGGCAAGAGAGGTTGCTTCGCGGTTGACGGCCTGTAACGCAGACGACAGTTATATGATGCTGTCGACTGCGAATCTAGCCTGTTGTCGTTATGCCTGACATTCACGGCTGGAGCGAATCCCAACGGCAAGGGAATCGGGGCCGATAGACCTTTCAGTTGCCGAGGATGCGAGCAAGCAATCCCAGAGGAATCAAGACGAACACGATTCGACGTGAGACGAACCCCACGATTTAGGCGGGAAAGAGTAAAGAGAAGACCGGCCTGGCTCAGACGAAAGGAATGACCCAAATGGACGACGACCGCGTGAATGATAATGAGCGTAATGCTGGAGACCCAACGGCCTTCGCTATCTTCGCGGGCGGCTGCTTCTGGTGCATGGTGCAGCCCTTTGCCCAGGTGGACGGAGTCTGCGAGGTCATAGCCGGATACATCGGCGGGCATACAGAAAACCCGACTTATGGCGAAGTGTGTTCAGGGGCGACCGGCCATTATGAGGCGGTCAGGGTGGAATACGACCCCGTGGTCGTTTCCTATGAGACGCTTCTAGAAGTCTTCTGGAGACAAATCGACCCGACCGACCGTCAAGGCCAGTTCGCCGACAAAGGGACTCAGTATAGATCGGCCATCTTCTACACCTATGAGCAACAAAGACAACTGGCGGAGGAATCCAAACGGCAGCTGGATGAATCCGGCAAGTTCGAGGAGCCGATAGCCACCGCCATCCTTCCCGCCTCTAAGTTTTACCCTGCCGAGCACTATCACCAGGACTACTACTTGAAGAACCCGGAGCACTACAAGAGATACAAAGTCAGTTCCGGACGTGAGCCCTATCTGAAGGAGACGTGGGGAAATAAGGGACCATACAGCGGATGAAGTGACGCATGCCCATCGACATCATCCTACATACCCCGGGAGGGCTGGTCTTAGCCTCCGAGCAGATAGCGAGGGCGCTTCTCTGGCACAAAGCGAAAGCAACTGTATTCGTACCGCACTACGCTGGATAAGCGTTGGCATCTGTACGAGTCTGCGCGATTCTATCCGAGCACTTCTGGGTTCACCGGGTGATCTGGTCTTTCGCCCGACAGTACCTGCACGAGATTACGGGCGGCCATGACGGCCATCTTCTTACGTGTGGCTATGCTGGCGCTGCCGATGTGGGGCAAGAGGACAACGTTATCTAGTTCCCTCAACGGACTATCCTGAGGCAATGGCTCTTCCTCAAAGACATCCAGCCCCGCGGCGAGAATCCGGCGTTCCCTCAACGCCACATAGAGGTCTCTCTCTCGGACCACCTGACCACGAGATGTGTTCACCAGCACCCCAGTTGGCTTCATCATATTTAGTTCGCGGGCCCCGATGAGGCCGCGAGTGTTCTCTGTCAGAGGAACATGGAGGGATACGAAATCCGACCTCTCCAACAATTCGTCAAGAGTGGTCCGCTCC
>DAIRWA010000072.1:7241-7623 GCA_036802545.1 Bacillota bacterium
GGCGGTTATAGTACAACACCTTCATGGAAAATCCTTTGGCTCTCCGTGCAACTGCCTCCCCGATGCTTCCCAAACCCACTATGCCCAGCGTGGAGCCAAATACGTCTACCCCGGCCAGGAGCATCGGTGACCACGTACTCCACTTGTTCTCTAACACAAGCCGCTCCGCTTCAGGCACTCGCCTGGCAGCTGCCATCAACAGGGCGAAAGCCAAATCGGCGGTAGTATCCGTCAATACTCCGGGGGTGTTGCAGACCGCAATGCCTCTATTCGTGCATTCGGCGACGTCGATGTTGTCGTACCCGACAGCCATGTTCGAAACCACTCTTAGGTTAGGGGCGCCGTCCAGCAGATCGGCGTCGACCTTCTCGGTGAGCAAGGT
>DAIRWA010000073.1:0-7525 GCA_036802545.1 Bacillota bacterium
GGTTATCGCATTGTTTATCTCCAGCCCGACGAAGACGGTTATCCGGATCTTGAGGCACTAAAGTCCATCGTTGGCCCCAGGACCGCGGCATTCATCGTAGCCAACCCGGAGGACACCGGTATTTACAATTCGAGAGTGAAGGAATTTACCGATCTCATCCATCAGCATGGCGGACTGTGCGGTTACGACCAGGCTAACGCCAACGGACTCTTGGGCGTGACCCGGGCTAAGGAAGCGGGATTTGATATGTGCTTCTTCAACTTGCACAAGACCTTTTCTACACCTCACGGTTGCGGCGGCCCGGCGGTTGGCGCTACTGGCGTGATCGAAAGACTGGTCCCCTATTTGCCGGCGCCGCTTATCGATTTTGATGGGGAGTCGTACTACCTCAATTACCATTTCGCCGATCCCGAACACGGAATCGGTAAGGTGCGGCTCTTCAACGGTGTGGCGCAGGTGGTGTTGAAAGCCTACGCCTGGATCCGTTCTCTGGGAGCCGAGGGGCTTTACGAAGTGGCAAAGGTGGCTGTCCTAAACAACAATTACCTGTTTCAGAAGCTCATGGAGTTAGATTGTGTCGATACGCCCTATACCCAAGGAAAACAGCGTGTGGAGCAGGTTCGCTACAGCTTAGCCAAGCTCTATCAGGATACGGGGATTACGAGTGGAGACATCCAAAGGCGGATGATGGATTTCGGCATGCATTACTGGACCAGCCACCATCCCTATTACGTGCCGGAGCCCATGACGCTGGAGCCAACCGAGACTCCGTCTAAAGAAGACCTGGATGAATACATTGAGACTCTAAAGCACGTGTTCAATGAAGCCTATGCCGATCCGGAGACGATCAAGACAGCGCCTCATCGCAGCGTCTGCCATCAGATCGACGAGTCGGACATGGACGATCCCGAAAGATGGGCCGTCTCTTGGAGGGTCTACCTGCGGAAAACCCAATAGGGCCCGGTATCTTGGATTTGGAGGGAGGAAGCCGAAGTGATCCCGCGTTACACGAGACCTCAGATGAAGGAATTGTGGGGTGACAAGAACCGCTACGGAAGATGGCTGGAAGTCGAGATACTGGCCTTGGAGGCCTGGGAGATATTGGGGCAAGTTCCCAAGGGCACCGCCCGGGCGGTCCGCCAAAAGGGCCGCGTTGATCCGGCCAGGATCGATGAAATCGAGGCGACTGTGCGCCATGATGTCATCGCGTTTGTCAGTCAGGTGGCTGAGACCGTAGGGGATGAGGGCAAGTACATACACTACGGCTTAACTTCATACGACGTGGTGGATACCGCACTATCGTCCCTGTTTAGGGACGCGTTGGGGATTATCCAAGATGATATTCAAGCAATGATCGACGTGCTCGCCGGACTTGCGTTGAATTACAAGGCCACCCCGATGATCGGCCGCACCCACGGCGTTCATGCCGAACCCATTACTTTTGGCCTTATGCTGGCCCGATGGTATGAGGAGATGAAGCGGAACCTGCAGCGAGTAACAGTTGCCAGGCAGGACATTTCCGTGGGCAAGCTTTCCGGCGCGGTGGGAACCTACGCCCACGTGGACCCCTTTGTGGAGAGATATGTGTGTGAGAAGCTGGGACTTTCGCCGGCGCACGTATCCAGCCAGATAATCCAGAGGGATAGGCATGCGGCGTGCATAACGACGCTGGCTATCGTTGCCGGGACTCTCGAGAAGATGGCAACGGATCTGCGAGGGTTGGCTAGGACGGAGATCCGGGAGGTAGAAGAAGGTTTTCGGGCAGGGCAGAAGGGTTCGTCGGCCATGCCTCACAAGAAGAATCCCGTCGGGCTGGAACAGGTTAGCGGTATAGCCAGGCTCATGCGCGGGTATGCAGTGTCCGCTATGGAGAACAACTTGCTGTGGAATGAGAGGGACATATCCAATTCATCGGTCGAGCGCATTATCGTCCCCGATTCGACTACCCTTCTTGACTACACGCTTAACCGGATGACAAGGACTCTAGAGGAGATGCGCGTTTATCCTGACCGGATGCTCCTAAATCTGAACCTTACGGGCGGGCTTGTTTTCTCGGAGGAAGTTCTTCTGGCATTGGTGGCTTCCGGGATGAGGCGCGAAGATGCATACGAATTGGTGCAAGGTTTGGCGATGGCCGCGTGGGAGGGGCCTCCCAGCTTTAAGGAGAGGGTGTACGCGGATCCGGTCATTACAGAGAGGCTCGGTAAGGATAAACTCGATGAGTGTTTTGCATTAGAGCGCGCTCTGTCCAAAGTGGATTTTGTGTTTGAAAGATGTGGGCTTTTAATCGGCGGTCGTTGAGCTGGGGTGAGTTTTCGGTTTGTGGAGAGGAAGGCTCTGGCTGGGGTAGAAAGCCCTTAGTGAACGGCCCCGGTGAAGCAGGAGCAAGCAGCAGGCTTAGTCAAGAGTGATTAGATTTGCGCAGATATTGCGGGACGGCTACTAAAGCTCAGAACGCCGGACTGAGGATGGTGTGCCGGTACGGATTGCTGATACGGAAGTAGAGCGGCG
This sequence comes from Bacillota bacterium, assembly GCA_036802545.1. Classification (GTDB taxonomy): domain Bacteria; phylum Bacillota; class Sulfobacillia; order Fermentithermobacillales; family Fermentithermobacillaceae; genus DULO01. The sequence goes on from DAIRWA010000073.1 coordinate 2,512, forward strand.
CAAGGATCACGCGAGGAGGAACTATTCAATGAAGTTCATAGGCACTGTGACTGTGGCTTTGAAAGAGGGCATTTTTGATCCTCAGGGGGAGGCTGTTAGGTCGTCTCTGGTTGCCATGGGGTATGACGGGGTGAACAAGGTGCGCATGGGGAAAGATATCGTCCTTTCGCTTGAGGCGTCAGACGTTGCCGAGGCCGAGGCGCTCCTGGATGAAATGTCCAGGAAACTACTGGCTAGCTCGGTGACAGAGTTCTACCATCCGAAGGTGGAAGAAGCGTAGCGTCGGGACGACCGACATGTGTGCTGCTAATGCATACGCGGAGGTTTTCAGAAACTCACAAGATGCGGATGTTTATTGGATGCCCGCGAGACATAGCCGGAGGCGGGCTTTCGGGCGGTCATCTCACCGCCCTCAAGAACGGGCAGCAGACGACGGAGCTTATGAGAGGCTGGTGACAATTCTATATGAAATTCGGAGTGGTTGTTTTTCCGGGGACCAGCTGCGACACTGATGTTTTTCACGCTGTTCGCGACGTACTTTCCCAGGAATGCGAGTTTGTTTGGCACCAAGATACTGACCTTAGCGGGTTCGATGCCGTCATCCTCGCCGGCGGCTGTTCGTACGGCGACTACCTTCGGGCCGGAGCGCTGGCGAGCTTATCACCGGTGATGAGGTCGATTAAGGAGTACGCCGAGGACGGCGGCTTGGTTATCGGAATAAGCAACGGCTTTCAGATTCTCTTGGAAGCGGGGCTTTTGCCCGGGGCGATGCTCACAAACGAAGCGTTGGAGTTTAGATGCGGATGGGTAAACCTCAAGATCGAGAACATCGCCACGCCGTTTACGTCCGAGTACTCTCCGGGCGAGGTCATCAGAATGCCCATCGCCCACCGTGACGGCAACTACTACGCCGAACCTGAAGTGTTGGATGAGCTGGAGCGGTCGGGCCGGATAGTGTTTAGGTACGTGGATGAAAGCGGCGCTCCGTCCAGGGAAGCAAATCCCAACGGCGCTGCTAAGAACATTGCCGGGATAGTCAATGAGCGGGGGAATGTGCTCGGCATGATGCCTCATCCCGAAAGGTGTTCCGAAGCGTTATTGGGCGGAGAAGACGGCAAGCGGGTGTTTCTATCTATGATAGAGTCGTTTGGCCGGAGCTCTCGCGGCACGACCGGCGGGACCGCACCCAGGGCCGAAACCCCCACCTCAAAGGATAGGAGCTGAGCGAAATGGCGGAAGTCGTAATCCCAAATGACCCGGCTCCCCTTTGGAGACAGATGGGCCTGAAAGAAGACGAGTACAAGTTGATCGTGGAGAGGCTCGGCAGAGAGCCGAACTATACGGAACTCGGCATGTTTTCGGTGCTTTGGTCGGAACACTGCGCGTATAAGCACTCAAAGTCGCTCTTGAAGAACTTGCCCACCAAGGGCGAGAGGGTCATGGTAGGCCCCGGCGAGAATGCCGGAGTCGTGGACATCGGTGACGGACTTGCCTGCGCATTCAAAATCGAATCTCACAACCATCCCTGTGCTGTCGAACCTTATCAGGGGGCGGCGACGGGGATCGGAGGTATCGTCCGCGACATTCTGGCCATGGGCGCCAGGCCTGTTGCTCTCCTGAACTCTCTGCGGTTTGGTCCCCTGGATGATGCAAGAACGCGGTTCCTGTTTGAAGGCGTCGTTTCCGGGATCTCCGGGTATGGCGGTTGCCTTGGCGTCCCGACCGTGGGCGGCGAGATCTACTTCAACGAGCCGTACAGGCAGAACCCTCTGGCAAACGTGCTTTGCGCCGGCCTCATGGAACACGAGGACCTTCACAAGGGCCAAGCTTACGGTATCGGGAACGTGGTCATGATAGTGGGGCACTCTACCGGCCGGGACGGAATCCACGGATGCACCTTCGCGTCAGAGGAACTGGGTGAGGACACTGAATCCAAGCGTCCCAACACCCAAGTAGGCGACCCCTTCATGGAAAAGCTCCTGATAGAAGCCTGTCTTGAGATGATGAAGAAGGGCGCCGTGGTGGGAATACAGGATATGGGTGCCGCCGGTATCACCTCATCTTGCGCTGAAACCGCCGCCAGAGCTGGGACTGGCCTCGCTATCGAGGTTTCCAAGGTGCCCATGCGCGAAGAGGGTATGACCGCTTACGACGTGATGCTTTCTGAAAGCCAGGAGAGGATGCTCCTTATCGTTACTCCCGAGAAGGTTGACGAAGTTAAGGCGATCGGCGAGAAGTGGGGGCTTAACGCCGCCGAGATAGGCCGTGTGAACGACTCGGGCGAACTCCAAGTTTTCCACAACGGCGAACTGGAGGCTTCCATACCCGTGAAACTCCTGGCCGAGGGCTCGCCTGTGTACTGTCCGGAGTGGAAAGAGCCCGCGTATTACGGTGAAGGCAAGCGCTACGATCTGGGAAGCGTGCCGTCGCCTGAGTTTGACCGATTCGGCGACATTTTGAAACAGCTCCTGGCTGCCTCAAATATCGCTTCGAGAGAGCCCGTTTTCCGTCAGTATGATTCTATGGTGCGAACCGATACTATCCAGGGTCCGGGCGGCGGAGCCGGTCTGGTGCGGGTCAAGGGGACAACCAAGGCTATAGCCCTTACGTCTGACTGCAATGGGAAGCTGGTCTATCTGAATCCCAAGGCCGGAGCTAAGTGGGCGGTGGCGGAGGCAGCGCGAAACATCGCCACCACCGGCGCGAAGCCTTTGGCCATCTCCAACTGTCTGAACTTCGGCAACCCCGAGAAGCCGGAGATCTATTGGCAGTTGAAGGAGGCTGTCGAGGGTATGGCTGAGGCGTGTATCGCCCTGTCCACCCCGGTTACCGGCGGAAACGTCAGCCTCTACAACGAGACCGAAGGAGAGGCCGTATATCCGACGCCCACCATCGGGATGCTTGGCCTTCTGGATGACGTCAGTAAGAAGGTTACTCCCGGATTCAAGTCGGGCGGCGATGTTATCGCCCTGCTAGGTGTCATCAGAGGCGACGAGGTTTCCCTCGCGGCGAGCCAGTACTTGGAGACGGTCCATGGCTTGGTTGCCGGCTGTCCCAGAGATCCCGATTTGGTGCTGGAAAGGAACCTGGACGAAGTCCTGGTCAGGGCAGCATCGGAGGGACTTCTAAAGTCCGCCCAAGATCTGTCCGAAGGCGGTTTTGCTGTCGCGTTGGCCGAGTCTTGCATCAAGGCCGAGAAGGGAGCGGCGGGCGCCGCCGTCGATCTGGGCGGTACAGGATGCATGGGTGTCTCCGACCATCGTCCTGACGCAGTGCTGTTTGGCGAGTGCAACTCCGCCGTAGTCGTCAGCGTTTCGCCTGAAAACGTAGAGAGTCTGCAGAAGCTGTGCGAAGAACTGGTAGTGCCGTTTGGAGTGCTGGGTACGGTGCAGGGACTGGATGCGGCAGACGTGGAAAGTGCTACAGACGCGGCAGGTGCTACAGCCGGGGCAAAGAAGGCGCAGGCAACGGCGAATTTGACTGCGAACGAGAAGAAAGCGGGAGCTCAAGCCGGTTCACTGAGGATCGAGAGTTGCTCTGGCACCCCTGTCCTAGACGTTCTCGTCGCCGAGCTGAGAGACGCTTGGGAGAACGGATTGACCAGAGCGATGACAGCGACGACCGACGAAAAGGCGGAGTAGCGGTTAGTGCGGGAGTAGCGTCCTAGCAGCACGCAAGATTACCTTATCGATGCCCTCATGGTCCGAAGATCATGGGGGCATTAGTTCAAGTCCAGTTGTTCTGCCATTCCAGTGTCCGTTTATGGATGTCTTGTCACAGAGCCACAAAACACCCTCTCCTGGGTGGCTTGCCTTCCGAGTGCAGTACAAAGTATTCACTTAGACATGTGGAAAACCTTCCTGAGATTCAGCGCAAGGCCAGGGAAATCGGGATGCGCGAATTCTTGTTCCGGGTCCACCGCTACGGCCAAGGCGTATGTCCCTCCCTTGAGAACGAAGGCCTCCAGCGTATCTTCCTCGGGGTCGACCAACCAGTAGTGGGGTATCCCGGCTTTGCCGTAGATAGACATCTTCTGGAGACGATCCTTTCGGCGGTTTGTCGGCGACATGATTTCGACCACCAAGTCACAGGGGCCATCGATGTGGTCCTCAAGCACAATACCCTGACGGGCGCCCGAGACGTACAGAATGTCCGGTTGCAGCACGTTGACCGCCGTTAGGGTAACATCCAGCGGGGCAAAGAACCCCTCGCCATCGGGGTCAACGGCATCGAAGTAGGAAATCAGCGCGAGAGTCAACTCCCGACAGATGCGCTGGTGGCGTGTTGTGGGAGAGGGTTCTCTCACAAGGGTTCCTTCAAGGACCTCGAACCGGTAGCCGGGCTGGTCAGGTATCTTCAGGTAGTCTTCGTAAGTGTAGCCACTATCGGATGAGTAGATTGTGCTTTCCTTCGACGCAGCGCGATCTCTCGCCGTCAGAGCGGCCAGTACAGCCTCTTTGTCGTAACGGTACTGCTTGCCTCCCAGGTCGACCGCGGGTATCCTCTCTTGGCGCGTGTACCTCCAGACTGTATCCACAGACAGACTCAGAGCAGTCGCCAACTCTTTGGCCGTCAAGAGACTCTTCATAGGACCACCTCCCTTGTTATGGTATAACTTAACACAACCACGATCAAGCAGGCACAAGGGGAGTTGCCCAGCGATTCGACAATGAATTGACTCAGTCCTCGCGTAACGCCCTTGACTCGGGGACGTACATTGATATTGGCAAGAATAGTCACATTGATGGAAGGGTTCTTGGCATTCGCGACGAAAAGTGAACCAGGGATTCTCGAGGACTACACGATCTCGGGCGTATGCGACGGCAGGTTCAACTCCGGTTACCTTTGGACCCCCCTTGCCACTGTGCAGGAGCATTTGGGAGCGGCCGGCAAGTTGCTTGGGCGGGAGTAACAGTCGGTGACATGAACGCTCTCGACGAGACGGTAGAGCGAGTAAGCGTCTTGATTTCTCGGGAAAGGCCAGAAGTTTTCCGCGATGTCGCTAATGTCCTGA
>DAIRWA010000074.1:0-7472 GCA_036802545.1 Bacillota bacterium
GCCCATGGCCTCATCGACTTTCTCCACGCATTCATCCAGGACACCGGAGATTCGTCTTACGCTGTCGCTGATCTCGGGAAAGGCGCTCATGGCTTTCGAGAGGTGGTGCAAAGACTGCCGTACTGAGGTTAAGGATTCTTCCGCGATATGGGCCAAATCCGCCATAGAGTCCGTGATGGGGACCAGCCTATCCATTACTTCAGTAGCCAATAGACTGATTCGGTTTATCTCCTCGATGTCTTTATTTAGCAGGGCCTCTGTTTGGTCAATGAGGGACTGCGCGTGGGTCTTAGCGGAATGGAACTCTTGTCCGACGGGCGACAAGACTTCACTCATTGCATTCGAGCTGGCCTGCGTGTCGCTCATGAGGTTGGTGATGAGGGATTGCAGTCGTTCCAGTTCTTTTTGCAGCACTTTCAGCTCCGACGGGACAACAGAGGTAGTTATGTGCGGCTCCATCTGCCCGACGACTCCCCCAACTTCCTTTCGCCCGTATACTTCTCCGTAGTTTAGGCACCCGACGATGTATCCGCTTTGTCTTCCCGCAACTCCCCCAACGTTGTATCCGACGTGGGGATAGCCGATGATCCCTCGATTGTCCGAGCTCTGCACTACGCCCGCATTAATGCCGGCGATTCCTCCGATATCCATGGCATCCACGAAAGATCTAACGAGATTGAGCTCATCGGCCGTCAACTCCTGAAAGTTTATGCTCTCCTCCTCTACTGTGGTGTTGACGCTTGCTTCGTTGGAAGAACGCAATATCGTGCCATTGTTGTACCCCGCCACCCCGCCTACAACGCTCTTGCCGTATACGACGCCCTTTACGGAGCAGTTAATCACGATACCCCGGGCGTCGTTGGAACCCACAATGCCGCCCACGTTGTCTTTGCCTCTAACTAGCCCGGAAAAACTGCAGTCTTCCACCACGCCGCTGTTGCTTCCCACAATGCCTCCGATGTTCCTTTTGTCTCCTCCCGGCGTTACGGCCCCTTCCACCGACAGGTTCTTGACGACTGCGCCCTCTTGAAGGTACCGAAAAAGCCCCTGGTTGGACCCCTCGACGTTGACGGACAATCCACTGATGCGATGACCTTTCCCGTCAAAGGTGCCTCCAAATATGGGAATAGGGATGAAGTCTTCATCTGCCAGATCGATGTCCGCCTCCAAGACTACAACCTTGTCCTTGGACCACTTGTCAAAAGAGCAGTCCTTAGCAAGTTTTCGCAAGTCGTCAGCGTTAAAGACTGACACGGTTTGGGGGGATGCAAGCGCTACCAACACAGGCGAAGTCTGCGCCCATAAGAGCAATAGACACATGGCAGCGTATATGGCAGCGCTAGGCCTCTTCATCTACCCGGCCTCCCGTCTCCTCGCCGTTGCTCGCGGTCTTCTCGCCGTGGCCTTTATCGTCTGTCTCCCCTTGATTCTCCTTTATCGGGCGCACCTCTCCATCGATGGTGCCGTCTACATAAGCGTGGATTTCCCCCTTCACGTATCCATCAAGTCTTCCGGACATCCGGATTCTGCTCTCAACGCGGTCAAAAAACGTAGGTGTTGCGATTTTGAAGGAAGTACGCTGGATGAGTCTGTCACCGCGATAAAGCAACTGCGGCAGAATAAACAGCACTAGGATTATTGAGATGATAGTGCCTTGCCCAAGGTAAGTCCCAAGAACCGAAATCGCCCCGTCGCTTGAGATGCGACCAATGAGGAGACCAGCCACGGCTAAAATCGACCCGGAGGTGATGACAGTGGGAAAGCCCTGGTTCAAGGCTTGAATCGCTGCCTCGCTAGCCGGCAGTTCCTCTCTTAAGGCCAGGTAACGGCTGGTGATCACTATGGCATAGTCAATATTGGCGCCCATTTGGATGGATGATACCAGCAAGAATCCGAGGAAATAGAGTCCTTGTCCTTTAATGTAGGGCAACGAAAAGTTGATCCAGATGCTGGCCTGGATGACGGATATGAGCAAGATCGGGAGCCCCGCCGATTGGAACGTGAAAGTCAATACGATCATCACGAAGAGGACCGATAGGATGCTAATTGTGAGATTGTCTTTGGTGAAGGTTGAGGACAAATCCAGAGCATTCGTGGATCCACCCGCGGCGCATACTCGGTCTACGTCATAATACTTGCCGGCTTCTCGGTACATCCTTGACAGGAAATCGTAAGTCTCCTGGCTTTCCTCAGGAAGATTGGAGTACAAGACGATTCTGGCGTAGTGTTCTCCTTCCATCTGTTTGCGAGCGGCGGTCAAGAGCTCGTTGTACTCCTCCAAATCGCCCATGAGATCATCGTCGAGGGCCATGTAGCCCTGGGCGACTTCATGGTACAAGAACTGGAACATGTCGATTAGAGGAACACGATAGTGGTTAATGCCGCTTACTATTTTGCCGAAGTCCTCATCGTCCACCGCGTGGGCGGAATACAGGATCTGGGCCAACTCGAAATCCAGGTCTGCAAGCTCGGAAAACTCTCTTGGCGAGAGAGAATCGGTCAGCATATAGCCGCCCACAGCCTCGGTATTTGAGAGACCAACGGCGGATTCCACCTCATCCCAGCCGGCAAAAGTAGCCAGCAGCTCTTTCTCTGCCGCGTAGTCTCCCGACGGAACCATGAGAGCGATCATGTTCTTGGCGCCAAAGGTGGTCCTAATCCGTTCTCTGGCGAGCTGCTCCGGGCTGACGCTGTATGCATCCATTTCGGCGATACCAAACGAGAAGGGGCACTTGCTGGACAGAACGAAGGCGATCACAAGGATTACAAGGAAAATCGGCGGGACGACACCGCTGGCTCTGACAGAAAACCGCCCTATGGCCGAGACTGATGGGACGAGATCTCTGTGCTTGGTCTTTCGAATTTGGCTGTTAAATACCACAAGTAGACCGGGCATAAGAGTGAAGACCGCAAACATGCTTGTCAAGATGGCTTTGATCAAGACCACGGCCAAGTCTTTGCCTATTCCAAATTGCATGAAAGCAAGGGCTCCCAACCCGCCTATAGTGGTCAAGCTGCTGGATAGTATCTCCGGAATGGCCTTGCTGAGAGCGACAACAGCGGCATCCCTCGCCGGAAGGCTCTCATGCTCCTCACTGAACCTGTGACAATAGATGATTGCATAGTCGATGGCCAAACCAAGCTGAAGGATTACCCCCACGGAGTTGGATATGAAAGAGATCCTGCCAAGCATGAAATTCGTTCCCGAGTGGATAATTGCAGCGGCTCCGAAAGTCATCAGGAGTATGGGTACTTCCGCATAGGACTTGGACGTAAATGTCAGGACGACGAATATTATCACGACAGCAATCGCGGCGATTATGAACATTTCCTTGTCCAACCGAGCGATCATGTCCGCGCCTACGGTCGTGGAAATGGAGACATCATAGACCTCGACTATGTGTCTAATCTCTTCCATGGCTTTTTGGCTAATCTCGTCGGCATCGTCGCCTTCAAAGATCACAGCAAAGAGCGCAGACGAGTCTTTGTAATGATCATCGGTATTCTCGAAGACCACCTGGGCTACCCCGTGGACAGCGCCTATCTTGTCGGCGACCTCTCTGGCATGACCGTACGTGATGTTGGAAATCATGATGTCGGCCATGCCAAAAGTTGTGAACTCCTCACTCATAACGGTAAGCCCCTGGCGCGTCTTGCTGTCCTCTGCCAGGAAATAGACAATGTCGTTCTCCACATCGACCCATCCCATGGAAAACAAGCTGAAGATGATAGCGATGATATAGAACAAGAACAGCAGATTTCGTCTGTCGACGATTACCCCTGATAGACGCTCTAGCATACCCGTTTCCTTCATACCTCGCTCTTTTGCATCATACCCGCTATTCGCCAAAATTGGCAGCTGTCCCTGCTTGCCTAAATTTGGCGCACGCCCCTGTCCCTCATCACGGTGAGCTTGCTTCAAAACGAAGGTGTCTTTGCCATCACAATACCGTGTGGTAACCTCTCATATGCGCATTGTTACCGGCAATATCCGCAGTCTGAGGCTTACCCGCTACCAGCCTAATTGAGTCGGAGCCTCCGCTGTGTGGTTTACCCTAAGAAATCACAAAGCCTGGTGAAGCGTCGCGTCGCGAAGAAGCATGGTGCATCGAATGACCTGTTCCGTGATTAGCTCGACGTTGTCGTTTGCGTTTGTCATGGCTTCCTTCAGGGAAACGGGCTTGTTCAGAGTCGCGAACACCGCTCCAATGCCTTCTTGATAGAGAAGGCCTCCGGGCGGGGCATACGCTCCGACAATAGCTACGACCGGAATCCCCAGCTTCTTGGCCAAGCGTGCGACACCGTGCGGCACTTTCCCCATCAGCGACTGATCATCCAACCGGCCCTCACCTGTGATAACCAGTTGGGCACCGGCCATCTTCTTCTGCAATTCTGTCGCTTCAACCACCAAATCAACACCAGAGCGGAGTCTCGCTCCGAGGAAAGCCATGAGCCCTGCACCGAGCCCGCCTGCTGCGCCAGAACCAGGCATATCAGCGACATCTTTGTTGAGATCTTTTTGTGCTATGCGCGAGAAGTTCATGAGAGCCCTGTCGAGGATTTCGACCTCTTCCGCCGTCGCGCCTTTTTGAGGTCCATATACGTGGGCAGCTCCTAACACGCCGTATAATGGGTTTTCCACATCGCATGCTACAACAAACTCGGTGTTAGCCACTTCTTGGGGCAACCCCTCCAGCGAAACACTTGCCGCTTCCAGGAGCCCGGATGCGCCGAAACCGATTTCTCGTCCGTTCTTGTCAGTAATGGATATGCCCAGCGCCTGAGCCATCCCGGCACCGGCATCGTTCGTAGCGCTGCCGCCGATGCCAAGAATGACCCTTCGCGCTCCATTTTCCACCGCGTGCAGGATCATCTCTCCCACACCTCTTGTAGTCGTGACCATAGGATCGCGCCGGTGTTCCGGCACAAGAACAAGCCCGGCTGCGGTAGCCATCTCCATCACCGCCGTCTTTCCGTCACCGAGCATCGCATAAGAAGCCTCGACCGGGTCGCCAAGGGGGCCTGTCACTCTGACATTCGTGAGGGTTCCTCCGGTGGCGCGGCACAGTGCCAGGGTTGTCCCGTCTCCCCCGTCAGCCATCGGGACCTTGACAACGACTGCGTCTGGAGACGCCTTCTTGATTCCTCTCTCCATGGATTCGCACACTGATATAGCATCCAGGCTGCCTTTAAATTTGTCGACCGCGAGCACAATTTTCATCGATCCCACCGCTCCATGTTCGGGCTTGTTAATAGGCGAAAGCAGTTACCGGTGTCGCCGTGTAACGCATACTTGTATGAAGTGCTTCCATTCATAGTCCCCCGCATCATCGGACTAATGTGTACCAAATGTCAACAAGACGTCATGACAGCCTGGACCTCAACCAGAGAACCATAGTGGGGCATCTGTCCACTATTCGTTCTGGCTTCTTTGCGCACGTGGAAGTCAGGCAATAGGACCTACGTTAGGCGTAACACATTCACTGGCTTCTTTGCGCACGTGGAAGTCAGCTTGAGCGTTCACTGGAATAAGTCGCTTTTCCACGACACACTTGTCCTCAACACGACAACTGGGAGGACACCGCACTCACGATCTGGATTGGGCCAAAATGGGACTTCCAGGCATCGGACAAAGTCTCGTAGCTATTCGGTAGGATCGTGCAGAGGAGCTAGGTTGTAACCCATCGCTGCAACAGAAAGCCCCCGGCCATTACGGTCAGGGGCTCTTCCTTTCGCTCAGAATCCGATTGACACAAAACTGATACAAAAACCTTCTACGAGTTGCCCTTCCTAAAGCGGACTATTATCCGCGGCAACCCTGTCTAGTAGGCAGTAAAATGGTCGGGGCGACTGGACTTGAACCAGCGACCTCTTGGTCCCGAACCAAGCGCGCTACCAAGCTGCGCTACGCCCCGACACCTTGTTATTATAGCACCTGCAGGATGCCGCAGCAAACTGCTTCCTTGTAGCTGCATGCTCGGACATGTTCATACATTCGATGCAACTGACCCCGACGGCCCATGTAAAGTCTCTTTTACTGGCCGTTTCGCCTGACGCGACTTTGGGTTGCCCGAACTCCAAGCAATCGGTTTTCTTTTGCTCTTGGAGCCTCAACCTCCCTCTTCCAGCGCCGATTACCCGACGATTACCGCCGACCGCCTTGCGACATCCGTCCAGTATTCCCCAATCACTCGTCAATGACCCGAAGATCGCCCGAAACCACTCTCCTTGGCAATACTTCCTCGTACGCAACCTTATGCAAACGCCGCGTAGAACTCATCTGTGTAAAGAGACTTGTATTTGCCGGCGAGGTAGGCAAGGAGAATCTAGCTTCCAATTCAGACTAGTTGATTTCCGGCAGTTCTTAGGGAACACAACGAGACGTCGCGCACGATCCTCGGCATAGCCTTAGCAGGCCTAATTTTCCCAGTCGTCGCAACAATGCTATGCTTGATATAACAGCTGCAGCGACGAGTTTATCGACCGTTGAGGCAGCAGCAATGTGCACGAAGCTGTCGTGCCGATTTCCTGTCAACCGGAAGAGGTTTTGGGTATGCGTCGGAACTGTTAGAGAACCAGCGGTGTCCGGCGACCGCCAAGCCCACTGAGCCCAGTAGTGAGGGGCTGACGGCAAGTATCTTGCGACTGAACCGGACATAGAATAATACGTGGTGTCCACTGGTTACCAGTAAGCCCGACCGCGGGCAGCAAAGGAGAGGGATCCGGATGCCCAGAGTAGTCTGTCGAACCTGTGGAATGGTCCGCGAGCTGCCCCACTTTGACCTATACAGCCCCGTTCACGTTTTCCCGGGTATCATTTTCGTTCACTGCCCCAAATGCAAACGGTACCGCCTGCACCGAAACGCGAAGCCGTCTGACCAATCGGCTAAGCAAGACAGCCATACGGCGGAGGAGGATGTACAACTGGCCGGGGACAGCCACCGGGATTAGAGCTGCCCCCGCTGCCCCCGCTGCCCAAGGTGCCCAAGGTGCCCAACAGGACGGCATAGCCTCTTAGATATGCTGCCCTGCAAACGCGAGATCACGTCCTTGTGGGTACGTGCTCAATCCTACTCATTCCTCTTGGCTGAGCCGGCTAGAAAAGAAGCCCGGGGCAGAGACAGAACAGCAGGACAAGCACGAAAATAATCCACCACCAGGAATTTCCTCCACAGGTACCGCCCATAACATGATCCCTCCCTCAATTACATCACACTGGGATCACATTATGTAGACACGCTGCGGGCTGTGACACACTTGACCGAATTACATAATCGGATGAGGACCATGACTAGGACTCGGTCGAGGGCGAGGCGCGGGCGTCTTCCCGGGGCCCTCCGCTGGCATCTCAGTGCCCATCCCAACAGGCGTCTCTGAGGACCGATAGCTCGCCGACCACAATGACTCAGTACTCTCGGCCCGATCGAGGACGTCCTGAATACTATCCGCATGGGATGCCAGAGTCCATCCCC
>DAIRWA010000075.1:0-7466 GCA_036802545.1 Bacillota bacterium
CGCATCCAAAAGACGGCGATAGCGGTAGCCGAAGTGGATGTACTGATTTCTTTCGCCGAGACTGCCCATATGAACGGATACGTCCGTCCGGCGATCTACGACGAAGGCCAGGTTACTATCAAAGGCGGACGGCATCCGGTCCTTGAAAAAGTCCTCTCGACCGGCAGTTTCGTCCCCAATGACCTCTCTTTGGATTCAAGCAGGCGCGTCATGGTCATCACCGGGCCCAACATGGGGGGCAAGTCCACTTACTGCAGACAGGCTGCCCTCATTGCCATAATGGCGCAAATGGGTTCTTTCGTCCCTTGCCGCGAAGCGTCGCTTAAGTGCGTGGACAAGGTCTTCGCCCGGGTCGGGGCTTACGATGATCTTGTGCTGGGCCAGTCCACCTTCATGGTGGAAATGGCGGAGGTATCCCGAATCCTTAAAGGGGCAACGAAGGATAGCCTGGTAATACTCGACGAGATAGGCCGTGGCACAAGCACCTTTGATGGGCTTTCGGTCGCCTGGGCGGTTCTTGAGCACCTGGCAGAGGAAGAGACGGGCGGCGCCATGGCCTTGGTGGCGACCCATTACAGGGAATTGACCCTGCTGTCCGACCTTAAAGCCGGAATGGCCAACTATCACGTGACCGTCAAGAAGACCGGAGATGACGTAGTGTTCCTTAGAAAACTGGAGCGGGGAGTGGCTGAAGGCAGTTTCGGGATCGAAGTGGCCGCTATGGCCGGGCTCCCTCAGTCGGTGGTGAACAGGGCCAGAGAAATCCTCTTAGGCTTAGAGTCCGAAGCCAGGAGCCGTTCCAAGTGGAAAACCGGAATACTGGGCCAGGTGGCCTCACGATCTTTGGGAGCAGCGGCTAACACGGTACCGGGGCAAGAGTCGCTCTTTTCAGGAAGGGTAGAAAAGAAGGATTCGGAAGACCCCATCCTTAAGGAGATTTCCGAGCTTGAACTGGATAACCTCACCCCTCTTAATGCCCTATCCATCTTATACGAACTAAAGAAGAAAATCGTAGGCCGAGAGGAGCCATGATATGCCCAAAATACGCCGCCTAGACCCGGTCACATCCAGCCAGATCGCAGCCGGAGAAGTCGTGGAAAGACCCGCTTCTGTTGTGAAAGAACTGGTCGAGAACTCTATGGACGCTGGCGCTTCCAGGATCACGCTGGAATTCCTGGACTCAGGGCTTAGGATGATCAAGGTCTTTGACGACGGCTCCGGAATGGCCCCCAAAGACGCGGAAATGGCGGTGGAAAGGTTCGCCACATCCAAACTCTCGTCCATAGAGGACTTGGATGCCATGGAGACCCTGGGGTTTAGGGGGGAGGCGCTTCCGTCCATCGCGTCATGCTCCCGTCTCACGCTGGAGACCAGGGAGGAATCACAGCCCTACGGCACCGAGATCACGGTGGAAGGGGGCAAAGTTGTCTCTGTAAAAGAGAAGGGACTGCCGACCGGTACCACGGTTACTGTAAGGGACCTCTTCTACAACACCCCCGCACGCTTGAAGTTCATGAAGTCCAGAAGCAGGGAGCGTCAAGCCATTATTGGCGTCTTAGAGAGCCTTGCTCTCGCGTGGCCCGACAAGAGCATTGAAGTCCGATCCGACGACAAGACCATAATGAGGACCTCGGGGCAAGGGCTCGGGAACGCCGTGGCCGACTTGTTCGGCCCCGATATGATGTCGTCCATGACTCCCGTTTCATTTACTTCGGGAGGAGAAGAACCCGTGCAGGTCACGGGAATGGTGGGCCTTCCGGATCTCTACAGGCGGTCTCGAGACCGGCAAGTCTTTGCCGTAAACTCGCGTGTGGTGAAAAACTCTCTGTTGTCATGGGCGCTTGACAACGCTTACCGCGGCTTAATCCCTCCAAAGAGTTACCCGGTAGCTTTCTTAAGCATTGTAACGGCCGGGCGTTTCGTGGACGTCAACGTCCATCCTACAAAAGCCGAAGTGCGCTTCCGAAACGACGGTGAAGTAAGACATGCCGTTGTGGCCGCCGTGAGCTCCGCATTGAGTTCATCGGGCTTCCAGGTTCAAGAAAGAAAACCTTCCGAGATGGGCGGCGGACAATGCTTAAGCACCCCCCGCCAATGGGCTAGAGATATCGGCCGGTCGACACTGGGAGGTAGGCCTGTCTATAACCCGGTGCCTTTGGCGAACACCCTGATACAAGAACGAACCGGCCCGCGGCACCTCGTCTCGCCGGACTTACCGTCGGATGCGGGATGGGAATACTTAGGGTCGCTGCACGACACCTATTTGGTGGCAAAAACCCTAAGTTCGCTGATCTTGGTTGACAAACACGCTTTGATGGAAAGCTTAGCCTATCGGGAACTAATTGACAGGAAAAGCGGCAGTCAAGACCTACTCATGGCTGAGGTAGTGCGCTTGTCTCCCAAAGAGGCCGCGGTTTATGAGGATTTTGAAGCGACCTTGAACGAGACGGGGTTCGGGTCTCGGTTAGTTGGGGAGGCTACGGTCTTGGTCACGAGAGTCCCTCTGGTGATGGGAGAACCGACGGAACCGTCGGGCATAAAGGACGTCCTCGCTAATCTGACTGTGGGAGAGGGAAAACGTGCTAAGCCCGAAAGACTGATGGAGACGGCGCGTATAGCCTTGGCCTCTTGCCATGCTTCGGTCAGGGCGAGAGAACACTTAAGCGCCGAGGAAGCCAAAGCGCTCTTAGGCAGGCTATACCGTGAGCCAGCAGCCGCTTACTGTCCTCACGGCCGCCCAACTGTGAAAGAGATACCGGTTTCAGAGATATCCCATTTCTTTGGCAGAACTTCCCATAAAGGCTCTGGCGGGGTATAATTGTGAGTACCATGGAAAAGGTTGAAACGGGGCGTTTGGAAAACCTCTTAGTCATTGCCGGGCCGACCGCGTCTGGCAAGTCGAGGTTGGCAATGGATCTTGCTAGAGAAGTGCCGCTTGAGATAATATCGGCGGACTCCATGCAAGTCTATCGCCATATGGATATAGGGACAGACAAGCCTTCTCCTAGAGACCGCTCCCTGGTCGCGCATCACCTTTTGGACCTCAAAAACCCTGACGAGCAGTGGAGCGTCCAAGAGTTTCAACAGGCGGCGGAGGCGGCTATTAGAGATATAAGGGCAAGAGGCAAAATCCCGGCCGTAGTCGGCGGCACCGGTTTTTACATACGGGCTCTGTTAAGAGGTTTCCCTTTGTCTGACGCTCCGCCTAACCCGGAATTCAGGCGTGAAATGCAGGAACTATCCAAGCAGCGTGGGAACGAGGCCGTTCACGAGCTCTTGCGGGAAAGGGACCCTTGGTCCTGGGAACACCTGCATCCAAATGACCTGAAAAGAGTCGTAAGGGCTCTGGAGTACCACAAAGAAGTGGGTCGTCCCATCTCCGGACGCAGAGAAACCACCCCTTCATACAACCACGAATACCTGATGCTTGGCCTTGGATGGGACCGTCAAGAATTGTACGGAAGGATCGATATGAGGGTAGACGAGCAGTTTCGAAGGGGGCTCATTAAGGAGGCAGAAGGTCTCCTTAACATGGGCTACTCAATGGACCTGGCCAGCATGAACGGTCTGTGTTATAAGGAAAGCTGCATGTTCCTAGACGGACTCGTTACCGGCGACGAATGCAAGGAACTAATCCGGCGCAATACCAGGAGATACGCAAAGAGGCAACTGACTTGGCTCTCTAGAGAAGAAGGCATAATTTGGATAAGAGGCGGTAACGATAGGACTTGGGACGATACTGTAGATGAGGCTCTCCAAATCCTTAAGGCCAGACGCCTGTAAACAAGGAAGAGCCCTTTGATCAACCGGATACCGAGAAAGCGGAGGGGAATCTTGTGACAGCTAGAACCGCCATTAACCTTCAGGACACATTCCTTAACCAGATCCGCAAAGACAACATACCGACTACCGTATACCTGGTAAACGGCTTTCAACTGAAGGGTACGGTAAAAGGTTTCGACAGCTTTACAGTGGCCTTGGATAGCGACGGCAAACAAATGCTCATATACAAGCACGCCATATCCACGATAACGCCATCACGCCCAATAAACACCTCTCTTGCTCAGGATAAGCCCAAGGCGTCCGAGACAAGCCCGGCGTAAGGTCAGCAGTACACAGGGGCGCAAAACTTTAGTCAAACCGGATCCTCTCTCGCTTGAGCAAATTGGCGTTAGTGACAACGGTTACTGAGCTTAACGCCATGGCCGCTTCGGCTATTACCGGATGGAGAAGGCCAAGCGCGGCTAAGGGTATTGATATGACGTTGTAGAAAAGCGCCCAAAACAGATTTTGCTTTATCTTCTTGAACGTAGCCCTTGACAGTCGTAGGGCTTCAACGATAGGCAACAGTTCGCCCCTTACGATGGTGACGTCCGAGGACTCTATGGCGATGTCGGTCCCTGTCCCAATGGCGATGCCTACATCGGCCTGCACCAAAGACGGAGCGTCGTTTATGCCGTCGCCGACCATGGCTACGGTCCCGTACTCGCCTTGTAGCCCGCGTATGGCGTTCACCTTGTCCTGAGGCAGTAATTCGGCCACATAACGAGTGATGCCGGCTGCCTCGGCGATTGACCGGGCTGTCCGCTCATTGTCACCTGTAAGCATGACCGGCTGGATACCCATGTCAACGAGGGCCTTTACGACTCTGGGGGCCTCAGGTTTCAGCGTATCTTGAAACGCGACGGCTATGGCTACCTCGCCGTCAATGGCCGAAAAAACCACCGTCTTGCCCGAATGGGTGAGAGCCCGCACGCTTTCGACCGCTTCCTTAACCGATTCCCCGATAGCGCCCTTTTCTTCTAGGAATCCAGGCCTGCCCACAACAACCCGCTGTCCTGTTTCGAGAGTAGCTTCGACTCCCTTTCCCGGGGTGGAACGGAACTCGGCGACTTGTCCTTCCGGGCTTCCGAGCCTGGATACAGCGTATTCCCACAGTCTCCGCGCCAAGGGATGCTCCGAACCTTGTTCGGCTAACGCCGTTGCAGCCAAGGCATCGTCCTCTGAAAGATGACCCAGCTTAACGACGTCAGTTACCTCCGGCTTGCCGTAGGTAAGCGTGCCCGTCTTGTCGAAGACTACCGCCTTTACGTCGCGAAGGGTTTGAATGGCCTCGCCGCTACGGATGAGTATGCCTCTCTCAGCCCCCATTCCGCTGGATACCACCAGAGTCGTAGGAGTTGCCAGTCCCAGCGCGCAAGGGCACGCTATAACCAGTACCGAGACGGAAGCCAATATGGCGAGGGTCAGAGGGGTCGCGTCAGAGTTTACCCAGGGCAGGAGCGTTTGCGCCCGTGCCAAGAGATCCGTCAAAAACGGAGGACTGACCATCCACGCCAAAAAAGTGGCGGCGGCCAAGACCAACACCACCGGCACGAAAATCCTTGTGACCTGATCCGCAAACGCTTGGATAGGCACTTTAGTCCCCTGAGCCTCTTCCACAAGCCTCACAACCTGGGACAAGAAAGTGTCGCGGCCGACACGCGTCGCCTCAACTCGCAATACCCCGTCCAGGTTAATGGAAGCTCCGATGACTTCACTTCCGGGTGCTTTGTGTACGGGCATTGACTCTCCCGTCGCCATACTCTCATCAACCGAGCTTTCGCCTTGAATCACCCGCCCATCGGTTGGGATACGTTGGCCGGGACGGACCAGCATCACGTCCCCGGCCTTAACTTCGGATAGCGGTACTGAGGTTTCCACCCCGTTTACCAGCAGAATCGCATCGTCCGGCTCCAAGTCCATGAGTTTTCGTATGGCTGAAGAAGCTCGCCCGCGGGCTTGTGCTTCGATGTAGCGCCCTGTCAAATGGAAAGCGAGGATCATGGCGGCCACGGCCGAATAGTTCCCCACAGGCAAGAAGAAGACCAAAACGCCCGTTGATAGTGCCGCCAACATACCCAAACTAATTAGCACGTCCATAGTCGGTGACAAATGGCATACAGAGGACCAGGCCGCGCGCAAAGTCGGAGATCCTATAATCAACACAACAGGCGCCGAGCCCAATAGCATCAGGATGTTCATCGCCTTCTCGCCGAAAAGGCGCACCCCAAACAACATGGATGGAACCATTATGGCCATAACGGGCAAGGTAAGCGCCCAAGCCCAGATCATGCGGTCGCGGCTTCTTTTCAGTTGGCCGTCATCCTCGGCTGACCCTCCGTCATCTGTCCCCAAAAAGTCATATCCCGTATCAGCGACAGCTCGCTTAAGTATCTCTTCTGAGACTTTGGAGGGATCGTAAGTGACGACCGCCTTGTCCGTGGCGAAGTTCACTACCGCGTCGCTGACTCCCGGAACGTCTCGAAGCGCCTTCTCTACGGCGGCGGAACACGCCGCGCAAGACATGCCACCTATCTTGAGAACTCTCTTTGAGGTGCTCGTAGCCATGACGTGACCCCCCTTTTCAGGTGCCATATTATCATGTCCGACGTCGTCGGCCGCGGCCAAGTATGTAAGATTCCGGAGACGGGCAGACTCTTACCTCGGGAGGTGATTATTACGCCTAGAGACCCAGTTTGCGGAATGGATGTTCAGGAAGACGAGGATAGACGCCTGCGTTCAGAACGTCAAGGGCAGGAATTCCGTTTCTGCTCTGACCAGTGCAAAGAGGAATTTGACAGGAATCCTGATAGGTACTTCAATAGGTTCGATAACCGCAACGATAATCGCCGGGACAATCGTCAAGATCAGAAACAGGAAGCACCGTTCGACAACCAGAGCGGCAACAGGAGCAGGAACAGAAAGCGAGATCGTAGATCGTAGCAAGTATAGCGAATTTACCCAGGCCTAGGCCGCCTCAGTGGGGCGGCCTTTTCCTATGCCACTTCTCCCAAGTCTCGCGTATGATAGCAGGCTGCACTTTACCGTCTTGGGGGAGGCTCCTCATCAAAGTGATCAACACTAGCCGCCGCGCCAATAGCCCGGCTTTGCGGGTCATATCCAGGGACAATGCCGTGGATTTCAGTCAGGTACCGGGCATAACCCGGGGCAAAGAAAGCGCTCTGGAAGAACTTAATTCACTGGTAGGCTTGGGAAAAATCAAAGAGCTTATCTTCGAAGTCTACGCTTTCGCCGAGGTGCAAAAGCGACGGGAGAGACTTGGGCTTTCAACTGAAAAAACGGTCTTGCATATGGTCTTCAAGGGGAACCCCGGCACTGGCAAGACTACAATCGCCAGGATCATCGGCAGACTCCTATTCGAAGCAGGGCTCCTGGAAAAGGGCCACATCGTGGAAGTTGAAAGAGCGGACTTAGTCGGTGAGTACATCGGGCACACGGCTCTTAAGACCAAGGAACAGGTTAAGAAGGCCCAGGGAGGCATCTTGTTCATAGACGAGGCCTATTCTCTCTCAAGAGGCGGAGAAAAGGACTTTGGGAAAGAGTGCATCGACTGCATCGTGAAAAGTATGGAAGACCGGGCCAAAGAAACCGTTTTCATCCTCGCGGGCTATCCTTTCGAGATG
>DAIRWA010000076.1:0-5445 GCA_036802545.1 Bacillota bacterium
TTGGAACGAACGCCTGGTCGTTGTATCTCCTCTAGGCCGTTGCGAGGGGTGATAATCGGAGCTTGGGCTTGCATCTCTAGCTCAGGCTCCGAATTGCCGAATGCAGCAATCCCACGAAGGCTTCCCTATTTATGTCCAGGCCGACATCGCAGTTGGCTGTCGCTTCCCCTTCGGGGGAGAGGTCCGCCACGGTTCTTCCCGCGGTGAACTCTCCGTGGATTTCCACCTCCACCCTGGCCCTACGGGTGGCGACTAGAGAACCGTCGATAACGTGAGCCACCGCCACGGCATCGTGAATCGGGTTTCCCTTGAACCCCTGGCCCCGATAGAAACGAGAATAAAAGTCCAGGAGCTCGGCGGCTATCTTTCCGACCCTGCCCGCGATCCGAAGGTTCTCAACCTCATTCGGATACACCAGTGCCTTGTGGGTCACATCCAGCCCGATCATGGTGAGTGGAACGCCGGAATTAAACACCACCTTAGCTGCCTCGGGGTCCACATGAATGTTGAATTCCGCCGAAGGAGTCCGGTTGCCCGCGCCAACCGCTCCCCCCATGAGCACTATCCGCTCGAGATTCTCCTTGATCCCGGGCCTAGCCAGAAGGGCAATCGCAACGTTGGTCAGAGGCCCCGTACCGATCCAGACGATCTTCCGGCCGGCCGTTCTCTCCAAACCGTCCTTAGCCGCCAAAGCGTGAGGGCCCGTCAAGACTTGACCAATCAGATCGATAGCCGCTATCTGAGGCACGTGGTCGTGCACCTCGGGCAACTTCGGACCGTCCAGAGCGGTCGCCCCATGGACCGAGGGCGCCGTCACAAGTCTCCGGATCAACGGACGGTCAGAACCCCTCGCCACAGGGACATCCGCGCCCAGCAGCTTTAGTATCTTTCTGGCGTTTCGGTATGTATCGGCCCCTTCCCCGTTCCCCGCTACTGTCGTAACCCCCAGCACATCTAGGCAGCCCGATCCAAACGCAAGCATTAACGCTATCGCGTCGTCGTGGCCCGGATCGCAGTCAATCAGAACTGGGATTCTTGAGCCGGTCACATTAGCCGGTGATTCGCTCTTTGCGGGCACGTTCGTCATCGGTTCGTCCTCCCTTACCTTTCTCTAGCTAAGAAATCCTCGATTTCTCCTCGCCAGGGCATAGAGGGCTGAGCTCCTTCCCCCGTCACCGAAAGAGCGGCGGCCGCGTTGGCGAAACTACAGGCCTCCTCCAAAGACAGGCCCTCGCCCATGGCCACTGCCAGGGCTCCCGCAAAAGTGTCTCCGGCAGCTGTGGTGTCAACAGCCTTCACCCTATGACCCGGGATATGCAGGACGTTCCCGCCCTCAGCGCACACGACCCCTCTATCGCCAAGCTTAACTACGACACGCTTAATGCCCGCTGCCAGCAGGTCCAAGGCAGCTGCGCCCGCCGATTCGGGATCAAAGACCCTACGTCCGGTCAAAACCGAAGCCTCGTGCTGATTGGGCATAATCACGTCTACCATTGCCAAAACCTCGCCCGGAATTGGATGCGCGGGATCAGGGGCCGGCGCCGGATCCAACATCACGGGGACACCTTTCTCGCGCGCTTTCTCCATGGCGCGCACAACGGAAGGAAAGGGTATCTCCAACTGGAGAAGAAGTGCACCTGCCCCGTCAAGGGAATCGCCAAGCCTCTCAGCGTCTTGGGCGCTTGTCAGCCCGTTTGCTCCCGGAACGACGATGATGGAGTTTTCCCCTCTCATATCTACCGTGATGACAGCGCAACCGGTAGTGACTCCCGGGGTCACCCATATAAGGTCTTGGCGCACTCGGGACTCGGTGAGACTCCTTGTGAGCGCGTCCGAAAAATGATCGTCGCCGATGCGGCCTGCCATGCTGACCGCCCCTCCGGCCCGAGATGCCGCCACAGCCTGGTTAGCTCCTTTTCCACCCGGATGGATGCGAAAAGAAGAGCCTGTCACCGTCTCGCCCGGGGCCGGACGGTTTTCGGTAACGACCACGAAATCAACATTAAGACTCCCGAAAACGACAATTCCCCAGCTCACTAATAGACCTCCTCCATAGTTTAAAACAAAGGATACTGTGACATCGGAACGCCTTCCGGCATAGCGTTATCTTAAGGCCTTTTCGCATTGGAGTGTTTCTCATGCAAATTGACGGACTATCGGTTCTTCTCTCTCCAAAGGAAGTATCCTCCCTGATACTCAGCCTGCCGCTTCCCGACGGAGTACAGATAGATGACGTTGTGCTTACGGACAAAGGACTCGAGGCCACAGTCCGCGCCGCGGTGGCGTTTGGGATCCCAATCAGATTCCGCGTCGAAGTACAGTCTTTCATCGGCAGCAAGATAGGAATTCGGGTCTCGCCGCCCGTAAAACCCGCCTGGTTTCACGTATTCAGGCCAATGGTCCTCACGACCCCGGGAGCGGCATATGTGGGGTACAGCGTCATTGAGTTGGACCTGGTTTCGTCGTCCAAAGGACTCTTGTCAGGCGCGGTCATCAAACGTTTAGCTCTAAACAGACAAGGACTCTTCATCGAGCTTACTCAGCTCGCTTCAAAATACGCCTGGCGAGAAGCGCTGAACAAGCTCTCGAATCTGTGACACAAGGTCTTGAGCCGGTTCACTCTTCCTCACCACTTTGGGGGCGTCCTCATATTATCTTTACTGAAAGCCTTTTCTTAAGGAGGCGATACAGTGGAGACAGAGAAAGACATTTCGGCGAAGCAGGCGGGACATGTGCACGACTACTACGGCAGGACATCAGTCGTCCGTGGCCATTTCCACACTTTCGTAGGGTCTACCGCGACAGAGACATCTGTGGCTAACGGCCATGTGCATAACTACGCCAATGAAACCAGGGTGGCCGAGAACCACACCCACCTGATGACCGGCATCAGCGGCACTCAAGTTTCAGTCCTCATGGGCCATGTGCACCGGCTTCAAGGCGCTACTACCGTTAACGACAACCACAGTCATACCTTTGAAGTATTCACCGGCTACCAGCGTCCGCCTAGAAACCAGAGGCGAAGAGGCTGGCCAGCCGGTGCGCGAGTCAACGCCGCGGAAGACGAGACGGAGACTAGGCCCCGCCCCAGATTCCGATTTAGGAAGACAAGCGAGAAATAACTACAGCCAAAGACTCTCGGGATATCCTTTCGGCCTGTTCTATCAGGCCTTCTTTTTCTGCCTTCGCCCTTTCTACGAACTGCGGATCCTTTATTTGCGGCACGTTGATATCTACGTTTAGCAGTGCCGCCTTCAAGCTAGCTTCGGCCAAATACGCGGCTACCCCGGCGTCGCTAATGGCCATCTTGCTACCTATAGGAGCGATTTCTCGCACTATCTCCAAGATTGACATGCACGTCCGCGCGATCTCAAGTGGCGTCTCGGTCGCGCCCTTCAAAGACTCCTGAATAAGACACTCCTTGCGAGCCTGCTCCTCTGGGGTTTCAGCCGACAGCTTGTAGTGCTCGATAAACCTCTTGAAGATAGCCATATCGTCGTCCACCAATTCCTCAAACCTGCTCATGAGGCACAGCGCCCGGTCCCTAAGGGCAGTGACCTGGGGTTCTACCTTCTTGTACCTCTTCTTCCCTATGGTGAGGTTTGCGACCATCGCACTCATGGCCGCGGCAAACGCGGCCGCTATGGCGGACACACTTCCTCCGCCCGGCACAGGTTCGCTGGATGCGGATACTTTGAGGACATCCCTAAGGCTACCCGAGAACAAATCGCTCATGACGGTTGCTCCTTTCCATTCAGCGTGATTCTACGATCTTCAGGGCTTTCAACAGGTTCTTTTGGATAAGGGCGGTGGTCAAGCTGCCGACTCCGCCCGGCACCGGGGTGATTGCGGAGGCTACCTCGGAAACTCCTTCGAAGTCGACGTCGCCTACGGTCTTGCCGTCCAGATCGTTGATACCGGCGTCAACCACTACAGTGCCCGGTCGAACCATCTCTTTGGTCACAAGGCCGGCCTTACCCGCGGCCGCCACGATGATGTCGGCCTTCAGGGTATGAGAGGCCAGATCGGCGGTCCTGGTATGACAGACGGTTACGGTCGCGTTTTCGTTCAGGAGAAGGAGAATCAGGGGCTTGCCCACAGTATCGCCGCGCCCTATGAGGCAGACATCCTTCCGCTCCAGAGGAATCCCTTGTCTCTTGAGGATTTCGATGCAGCTCTGAGGGGTAACTGGGAACAGCCCTTCCTTGTTGGTAAACATACGTCCCCTATTGATGGGGCTTATACCATCCACGTCCTTGTCCGGGTCTATGGCCCGCATGACCCTTTCCTTATTGAGGTGCCTGGGAAGCGGTAGCTCTACCATTATCCCGTGGCAGGTCGGGTCAGCGGACAATCCTGCCAGCCGGTCGAGGATTTCTCGCTCTTCCACGTTCTCCGGGTACCTATGTAGCTCAAATTCTATGCCTGACTTCTTGAACGCCCGCTCTTTGGACTTGGCGTACAGCACCGAAGCGGGGTCGTCGCCCGCTAGGATCACCGCCATCTTGGGGATGACGCCCTTTTCTCGAAGCGCCTTAACCTCAGCGCGGACTTCCTCTCTTATAGCCGCGGCGATGCTCCTGCCGTCAATAATGGTAGCTGCCATGAGATCGTCTCCTCTCTATCCAATAGTTTCCGGTCTTAGGTGTTCAACACCAGATGATGATTAACCTCTTAAGACATGGCTTCCGTAACTCAAACGGACCCATTTCGTCAATGGGCCCGCCTGGTCTATACCCTGGAAACCGAGACTTACTGCAGCTTAGCGCCACATTTGCCACAAAAAACGTTGCCCGATTCGACTCGAGCCCCGCACTCTCCGCAGAAGAATTGCTCCGAAGTCACGACCTCAGCCGGTTCGGCCTGCTCGGATAGGACAGGCGGCGGAGTGGCGGGCGGTATCTCGGCACTTGGCATTGCCGGGGCCTCTTGCTGCCGCGCCACGTTGGGCGGGGGAGATTCCACCCGTACGCTTTCGATTTCCTTGTTTTTCTGGGATATTCTGTTCTCAATCTCATCGGCTGCCTGTAGTAGCTCGAAAAGCTCCGGGGGAAGCATCGCGCCGGTCTTGTGGAGGGTGTGTGCCGCACTCCCGATTTCCTCCAGCTTGCGACCGCGTTCATTCTCTAAGCCCATGAGCTCAACCTTGAGCTTCCCGACCTTGGTCAGTTCCTTGGTCTCCTGGACTATGGTCCCGGCCCCTGTTCTAATACTGCGACCCAGTCTACTCCATATGTCCTTGCCCTTGCCCTCATTTCCTTGCTGAGACAAAGAATCTACCTCCTCTTTGCCAAACCATTTTGGAAACGCTTGCCTACCTAACGCCTACACAAGAAATCTGCCCCGAAGTACCCCGCGGGAATTCGTCGGTGGCCTACTTGCCGCACGTTCCGCACGTTCCGCCCGCACAAGTCCCACACGAACTCTTGCCTCCGGCGCAATTCG
>DAIRWA010000076.1:5455-6643 GCA_036802545.1 Bacillota bacterium
AGTTGAAGCCAGAGATAAGTTTCTTCAGAGACGTACCGGCACATTTGGGACACTTGGGGGTCTCGTGCCCTCTTACCAGGACTTCAAACTTACTGCCGCAGTCTTGGCATCTATACTCATAAATCGGCACTATGGACCACCTCCACACGATCAAAGTGTACACTCTGGAAAGCGGTGACGGCAAATCACATGTGGCATCTGTCGAGTATCTGATGTGCTCCAAAGCGCTAAGAAAAATCATAGTCCTAACGTGTATTACGGAAGACTACTTAAGAAGGAGGACGATCGCGATGCCAAAGAACGAAAACTATGACGTGTCCCGCCTGGAACACGGCGAAGCCTCATCACGCGCTCATGTTGAAGACCAGTTGCGGCGCTCGCTTGCGCCGCCCAGCGCGGGCAGCGCAATCACGCCGGCGGAGCAAATCGAAGAAGCTCTCTCGCAAGTTCAGAACCAGATCCGCGAACAGCAGATGTGCACTGAACAGGACTTGCAGGAATGTCTATCCAAAGCGTCAACTCATGTGGCCGACTCCCAATCTGTGGATACCATGTTTGCCCTAGCGCAACAGGTAACGTCAATCGTGTCATCGGGAGACGAATCCATGCGTAAGGACATCGGCCGGGTGAGAGAGCTGATCGCTCAGCTAGGCGCCAACTTAGCCCAGCAGCAGGCCAGCGCGGACCGGCAACTGTCCAGGTCTCTGCATCATGCCGTTTCAGCTCTGTCAGAGGCACAAAAAGCCATGTTTCAGTCAATGGCGGTAAGCGAGATGAGCCTTCTGGTGAAGGGCGCTCATCAGATAGCCAAGGACGTGGTTCCAGAGGAGCGCATCCAATAGCGTTAATAGCCACGACACCGACCCATCACGGCTATTGAGCGGACACACCGGAAAGATTTGACGGATTTCGAAATCCAAAACCTAGGCGCGCCAGGCTCTCGATGATAGAGGGCAGGGCAAGAGCCGTGTTAGGCAGACCTTCATGGAGAAGGAGAATGCTTCCGTTTTTCGCGCTCTCCACGACCCTGGAGACTACCTCCGAGGCATCTTTGGCGCCTAGGTCCGCGCCTCCGATGTTTGTCCACATCATGACTCGAAGGCCTAGTTTGCCGGCCTCTCGTACCTGCGTTTCATCTAGGACTCCCTCGGGAGGCCTGTAAAGGTAAGGGGCTGAGCCTGTCAAAGA
>DAIRWA010000076.1:6653-7424 GCA_036802545.1 Bacillota bacterium
CGCGACTACGGAACAAGCCTTTGCCAGATCCCTTTCTACCTCTTTGGCGGGAAGGCCCGCCAGGACCTTATGCTCGTAACCATGCACAGCCACGACGTGGCCGCGGGATGCCATTTCACGCACCAATTCCGGGTGCCTTTCGGCCTTGTCGCCCACTACAAAAAATGTCGCCTTGATTCCGTACTTATCTAAGGTTGCCAGTATCGGACCGGTTGTCGATGGATCCGGTCCGTCGTTGAAAGTCAGACACACGGCCTTGACCGGTACAGGAAACTGAGGTTCTTCGGGAACCGGAGGTGACGGCTCAGGCGGGTTAGAAACCGTCTCCTCGACTACAGGCTGCCCCTTGACCGCTAGGACCTGACCGGCGTATATCCAGTCCGCGGACCGTAGCCTATTTATCTCTTGAAGGAACGAGACTTTGACACCGTATTTCCAGGCTATAATCGAAAGAGTCTCTCCCGAGCGGACTACGTGGGTATCAGGCGGGTTCTTCCTCAGGTATTCGGCGCCGAGTTCGGACAAAGTGGCCGGCCCAACTATTCCGTCGGCCTTAAGGCCCTGTCCTTTCTGGAATTGTTCCACAGCCGACCTGGTCTTTGGTCCAAACACTCCGTCGATGTAATTTGAGTAGCAGTCCAGTTGGGAAAGAACCTCCTGCAAGGTTCGTACCGGATTGCCTTCGTCGCCTACTTTCAGATATCCTGTGTGATCTGTGAGAGCAGAAATGTCCAGGGCTCCTTGGGCAGATAGGTTGGGGCAAGATAAAGA
>DAIRWA010000077.1:0-7396 GCA_036802545.1 Bacillota bacterium
GAATCACTGTCCCAGTAAGTGCTGTTTAGGGTGACAGAATCACTGTCTATTGACACGTGTGAGAAATGCAGGCAACTACGCCACGCTGCTCTTCCGCTTTCTCTTGGCCTTCTCCTTAATCCGTTCAATTTGATCAAGGGTGACAGCTCTTTCGAAACTGCGGAAACCCGCGACCTCAAACCCGTGCCTTTTGGCCAACTTGCCGATACCCAAGACCCTCTCGTGAGACAAGTCACGCCCTAGGCTCCAGTCCGAGTAGTTTTCTTCCATCGCCAGAATCATGGTCTCTGCCATGCAGGCGTAGCTGTGACCCGGCGGAAAGCCGAAATCAAAGTTGAAACTAGCATCGCCAGGGACTTTCACCACTCCGCCCTCAATAATGAGCACATCATCCCTCAGTCTCTTCACTTCCGCGGAGACATTGCGGGGTCTGGACACGTCGCAGACCAAAGCTCCGGGCTTCAAATCATTGGCGTTTATGACCGTCTCAACCGCCGAGCTTACGCAAACCACCACATCCGCTCTGCCCACGGCTTCCGGCAGATCTCGTGTGACCCTAGGTACCATACCGGTACGCTCGGTAATGGAGTCGGCCACCTGGCCAAGACGTCTAGCGTCCCTGGCACAAAGGGTAAGATGCCTTCCGTTGTCGGCCATTATGAGCGATAGGACCTTCCCAATGGAACCGGTCGCGCCTAGCACCAGGACATTGGCCTCATCCATGTCGATTTCCATCAGAGACGCGGCTTTCTCGGTCGCCTCGAGGGCCGTTCCGACTGTATAACTGTTGCCGGTAGTCACAGCGATATCCAGGTTCTTGCGAACGGTGATACCGGCGTCCCCCACCACCGACGTGAAAGCGCCCAGCCCAACCACCTTAGCCCCTAGATCCGCAGCCATCTGTCCTGCGGTGATGATCTTCCGCAAGACCTTCTCTTCGGGCAGACTTAGCATAAGCCGCGGTGTGAGCGGGCATGAGACAAACCACCCCTCGGCTCTACCAAATTGAGATTCGACGCCGGTTATGTGAGATATCTTCATGGGAGGCATCCAAGCCATGCCGGCTTCGACCAAACGATCTGGAAGCCTCTTGGCTATGGGGAACTTGCGACTAACATCTGAGACTCCTATAGGATGGATAATGAAACCAAAGGTACCCAAAGGTATCCACTCCAGACCGGGTGTATGTCTTAAGCCGGGATCAAAGACGGGGGATTCAACACCAGGATTCTGGGCTTGAAACCGAGCCGATCCAGGATTCCGTTTATCTCGTCATCCGTAATATCATCAGGATGCTTGCCCAAAAGCGTCACAAGCAGGGCCTCTAATACGTTGGTGCCAAAAGAACGACCCTCCATGTCCGGCGTGGTCGTGATGAGAGTACTCACGCCCCGGCGCTTGAACTCC
Source organism: Bacillota bacterium (assembly GCA_036802545.1). Classification (GTDB taxonomy): domain Bacteria; phylum Bacillota; class Sulfobacillia; order Fermentithermobacillales; family Fermentithermobacillaceae; genus DULO01. The sequence continues at coordinate 1,408 of DAIRWA010000077.1, forward strand.
AGAATGTCGTCTTCCGTTACCGTATTCGTGATGATGGATTTTCCACTCATATCTAGAGGCATATGCTTCACAACGTAGTGAAAGTCGCCCGCGATGATATCCGCTGCCTCATAATACTTGGCATACTTAGGGTTGACCTTTCTTACTCCCTGCTGCTCTCCCGTCGGATAGAGCATGGAAAATGGAAGGCGCCCGACAACCGGACCAATCACTCTGGCGACTCTATCCAGTGCCCGCACCGACCTAAGTGGCAACGGAAGTCCTAAGGTGAAAATGAGATCTCCCAGGATGAGGTTGCACCCGGTCTCTTCGAAAGCCTGAGCCATCGGAAACCTGTCGGCGCCGCTCACCAGCAACACGGTCAAATCCTTAAAAGGCACACGGCACACACTCGCAAGATGTTGGATGACCCTGGTTTCGAGCGTGCCTTTCACACGTCCGCCGTCCACGATAGGACTTTTCTTGGCGGCGTTCGCGATTGGGATGGCATCTTTCAGCATGAACTTGTGACTTCCGCAGCCTACGCGAAGGTCGATACCGCCCATTCCAAACGCGTCCACTTTACCGTCCAGCTCACCAATGAGTTCTATGGCTTTGGGGATTGACCCATCGGTCCCGATCCTCTCGACAATCACCTGCTCACCAAGAAACTCCTGTTCGGTGCGTTTATTTCTCTTCGACGATCCCAAGCTGACGCTAACCACGTGCTTCACAAGAGAACCCTCCTATCCTTTCATCTTGCGAATGATGTCTCTCAAGGCGTCCGGGTTCAGGTAAATGTCACCCGTCATAGGGGAACTCCCGATAACGACGATCGCGACTTCAGTACTCCTGTCGAAAAGCCCCTTCATTATGGCCGATCGCTTGTCAGATCCTATAAGGATCAGTTTTTGGCAACCCCGAGCTCTTCCCAAGAGTTTCATGATCTCGTTCAGAAGGTCATTCCCGCTTCGTTCTCGGACGAAGGCCCACCGCTCCTCGTCGGTCATGATTAGGGTGAACTCGACGCCTTCCTCAAAGGCGATGCGTCTTACCTCATCACAGTTGCTGATCGGAAAACCGATGATGCCAATAGCGCCGCCCTTCCTAATCTCGCCGATGCCCTCCAGCCTCGAGATAAAGGTCCTGTCTATACCGATCTTCGCCGCGACCTCAGCTTGAGAAAGACCCCGCGACCGTTCGAGGAGAATCTCCCTGACCTCTTGCTCGATCTTCTGAAGACTGATGACCTTTTCACCGACACGGATGAAGTCCAAAGCATCACCTTCATGTTGTGCACAGTTTTGTACACATCATACCAGGGAGTACGAGGAGACGCAAGAAATACAGGGACGGAGAGGCAAAGCGTGGGATACAACCGTTAGTCGGCCATCATGGCGAGGAAAGAGCCATTGGACTCGGCTCATGCTGCGATTTGCGGCACTAGACGGTGATGATGAAGCGAAACCCGCCATTGGATCCGGCTTATGCTACGATTTGCAGCATTAGACGGTGATGATGAAGCGAAACCCGCCATTGGACTCGGCTCATGCTGCGATTTGATACATAAGCCCTACGACCGCGCTGCCTCCTCGAGGATTCGAAGAACCCCCTCAGGCGTCGGCTCGTTGTTGATGCGCTCACGGAACTTGGCGGCTCCCTTTACGCCCCGCAGGTAGAAGGCGAGTTGCTTTCTCATCTCCATAAGCCCCCGGCGAGGCCCTCTATCTTCAATTGTACGTCGGAAATGTTCTGTAGCCGCGAACATCTTATCGGCCGTGGTGTATTCACGCTTCTCTCTGCCTTCGAGCAGGTCAATGCACTGTCTAAAGAAGAAGGGATTCCCCAGGATCGCCCGACCGACCATTACGCCAGACAGCCTCCCCAGATTGGCCTTGGATATGGCTTCTTCCGCAGACGTTATATCCCCATTTCCAACCACCGGGACAGACACACTTTCGGCGACCTTCTGAATGGCGTCCCAATCGGCGCTCCCGGTAAAGCCCTGGGAGACGGTGCGGCCGTGAAGCACGAGCATATCAGCTCCGGCTTCAGCCAAAGCGCTAGCTATCTCGCAAGGGTCTTGAGAGTGGTCCCACCCTAGTCGGATCTTGACCGTAACCGGAACTTCCGCGACTTCCTTAACGGCCCGCACCATGTCTGCAGCGCGCGGAAGATCCTTCAAGAGGCCTCCGCCTGAGCCGGGAGAAGTCACTTTTCGTGCTGGACACCCCATATTGAGGTCAATGACTTCAAAGCCGCCGAAGGCCGGATCCTGAACCTTACGCGCGGCTTTGACCATGAAGATAGGGTCTTCTCCGAAAAGCTGGACCGCCAAGGGCCGATCGCGTTCCGTATGGGACAGGATCCCCTCAGAGTTATCGCCGCCAAAGATAAGCCCTTTGGCGCTGACCATTTCAGTACAACAGTAGGCGCAGCCGCTTTCCCTCTGAATCTGTCTGAATACGCTTCCGGTATAACCCGCCATAGGAGCTCCGATTATGGGCGGCCAAATCGAAATACCGCCGAAAGCCAGCGGTTTTAGACCATCTAGACGTTGGCTCAATTATTGAACGTTGTCCTCCTCTGAACGGATCCCCGCTTCTACCAGGACTCTCTCCATCACGTAAATGGGAGAGGCCCTGCGCAAGGCGACAGCGATGGCATCCGAAGCTCTGCAGTCTATCTCAATCTCTTCTTCATTTTTTGTAAGGACCAAAGAAGCGTAGAACGCGCCGTCCTTAACCTCCCTGATGATTGCCATGACGACATCCGCGCCCAATCGCTCCGTGACCGAGATCACTAAGTCGGATGTAAGCGGACGCGGTGCCGTGAGCCCCTGCAAAGGGAGGGCAATTGCCGACGCCTCCAACGCCCTGATCCAAATTGGTATCAACGTAGTCTTGGTGAGATCGGCCAATAGCACGACAGCCTGTTCGCCATCTTGGTCCAGTCCAACTTTTTCGACGGTAACCTGGACCATTCTCCATACCTCCCTAGAAAACACTCAGTCCCATATTATGTCGCCTACCGCTGGATAGCGCCTGAGTCTGCCCTCCATAACGCGCTTTATCTCTGATAAACCTCCAAGAGTCTTTGACTCTGCCCTTAGAACCAGCGCCGGTTGGGTATTGGATGCTCTTACTAGACCCCAACCATCCTGAAACAAGACGCGGACTCCATCCACCGTGATAACCTCCGCGTCCTCTGCGAAGTCCTGAGTCACCCGTGATACGACCTCAAACTTCTCCTCGTCCGGACAGGTCACGCGTACCTCGGGCGTCGAATGGTATTTCGGCACTTCCGCCAGCATCTGATCTAGAGTCTTGTCTGTATTTGACAGGAGACGCAGAAGACGCGCCGCAGCATACAAAGCATCGTCAAACCCATAGTATTCGTCCCTAAAGAACATATGCCCTGACATCTCGCCCGTGAAGAGGGCGTCTACCTCGCGCATCCTCGCCTTTATCAGTGAATGGCCGGTTCGGGTAAACTCAGGTCGCCCGCCGAGGCTCTTGACGACATCCACCAAGGCCTGTGAACACTTCACCTCGATCAGGGCCAACGCGCCGGGATGCTTCTCCAAAACCTCGCGCCAAAACACGGTCTGGAGTTCATCTCCATAAACGAGTCTCCCGGAACCGTCGACCACACCAATCCTGTCGGCATCCCCATCAAAGGCGATCCCAAGGTCCGCCCCTATTTCGCGAACACGAGCGCTCATGTCTTTGACGTATTCTTCGCGAGTCGGGTCCGGGTGGTGATTAGGAAAGGTGCCGTCGGGCTCAAAATACATCTCCTCAAAAGTAGCCCCTATTCTTTCAAGCACTCTCCGATTGATGGGTCCGCTTGCGCCGTTTCCGGCATCGACCACAACTCTGACCTTGCGTTTACCCAGCTTGATTTTCTGACCGATATCCTCCACATACGCCGGAGCAGGATCCTCCTCTGAGTACGAACCATCTCCAACCGCAAAACGTTCTTCCTGAGCGATGCGCCTGATCTCCTGAATTCCATCGCCGTACAGAGTGTTCGACCCGTGGGCCAGTTTGAAGCCGTTAAACTCAGGAGGGTTATGGCTTCCGGTAACCATGACTCCGCCTTCTACCTGAAGTTTGACCCGAGAAAAATAGAGCATGGGCGTGGTAGTCATCCCAATATCCACCACATTGACCCCGCTCTGAAGAAGCGCATCGCCCATTAGGCGGGAATAGGCGTATGATGAAAGGCGATTGTCCCTGCCGACAATAGCGTTTTCCACGCCGTGTTCTCGAAGAAACGCACCGTAAGCCCGCCCGATCGCCATCACCGTGTCTCTGGTGAGATCTTCCCCAACCAGGCCTCTAATATCGTACTCTCTGAAGATCCGTGGATTTACGTAAACCATGGTTCTCTCCCTCCTACAGACCTACATTCTACCCCTTACTACTAATTCCTTTACCTGGCAGAAGTCTGATTATCCGTGAAATAGAGGGTAACACTAAGGGCATAAGGAGGTGACCGTATGACTCAAGTTAAGTGCAGAGTGGAGCCCTGCTTTTACTGGAAAGACGGAGACATCTGCGGCGCCGACAGTATAATGGTTGACTATAATTCCCAGAACGCAACAACAACCAGGATGGAAGCCGGCGACGTGGACTTCAACGTGCGTGGGGCAAGTGGCCCGGCCCGCGGTTTCGCGGATTTCGAGACCGGCGACTTGACCGGAACCGTCCGCAAGACCAAAGCGAACAAGGGGGGCGATAGGAAAACCAAGTCTTCCGAAGAGACACTTTGTTCCACTTTCAGACCTAAGAACGCAGAACCACGTCACTAGTCTTATAAAGGAAAGAAAGCGCTAAAGAGAGGCCCCAGCCTCTCTTTTCGCCTCTTGCTCACATTTCACCGCAGTATGAGACTCATGACAACCCGGAGATTTTCCGCTACACTTATGCCGTTCTATTGCTATCGTAACCCTAGCCCAAGCAGCATCGCTCGTGATGAGGATCGACTTGGAAGTGTCTTCTCCATAAGCCACGGAGAAGCCGGAAGAACGCTTGTGCAAGCATATTACCAATTCCTCATCGTCGACGAGTAGGCAGAAGGGATGACGATATCTTTGGCGAATATAGACTCTTAACCTAAGAAAGGAGGTGTAACTAGAATGTTTGCAACGAATCGCGTGTTCGACCTTTTTACCTTACTTTTCACCTGTGGACTCATCGGAATAGGTATGTACTTGGCCAGTCAGGGGAGGAAGATTGAAATCCGCCCCATCGCTGGATTCGAGGCGATGGATGAGGCGATCGGAAGAGCTGCTGAGATGGGCAAACCCCTGCACTTCACCCCCGGATACGGTGGCCTAGTGGCCGCCACCTTCGCGGCGTTCGAGGTGCTCGGATACATCACCAAGAAAGCGGCTGAATACGATGTACGCCTAATCGTCACCGTTTCCCAGCCTGAGACCTTCGCCGTTACAGAGCAGGTAATGCGTCAGTCATACCTTGAGGCCGGCAAGCCTGAAGCATTCAGGCCCGAAGATTGCCGGTTCATCTCGACAGACCAGTGGGCCTACGCCAGCGGCGTCATCGGCGTGCTCTACAGGGAAGAAGTGGCGTCAAACATCATGATCGGCAACTTTGCCGCTGAAGCCCTTATTTTGGCTGAGGCTGGCAATACCATCGGCGCGGTCCAGATAGCCGGAACCAGCAATGCTTATCAGATCCCGTTCTTCGTAGTGGCCTGCGATTACGTCGTCCTCGGTGACGAAATGTTCGCGGCCGGAGCCTATTTTGCCAAGAACAAGGTCCACCTGGGGAGCATTTTTGGCGAGGACATGGTCAAAGCGGTATGCCTCGCCATCATGGTTATCGGAGCGTTGTTGGTGACTGCAGGCAACGACAGTCTAAAAACACTAATGTCCAAGTAAGGAGGTGAGCACGCTTGTTTATGAGAAAGACCCTTCCCGTCATTATCGCGTTCGTATGTGGAGTCTCTGTAGTCATTGACTACTTCTTTAACGTACCGACTA
>DAIRWA010000078.1:0-7346 GCA_036802545.1 Bacillota bacterium
CAACGAAAACCATCTCAAGGGTTCTCTCGCTGATCCGAAGACCGATTTCGGGGGTCACCGGTACCGGGTGTCTTGCGATCGTTCCGACTATTGGCACCGGATTTGCTCTTATCCTTGTCTTTCTTATTATCCTGATTCTCGTCTCTGTCTCTATCCTTATCTTTGTTCTTGTCCTTATCCTTGCCCTTGTCTTTGTCTCTGGCCTTTTCCTCGGCCTTGAGGAAGTGATCTAGTTCTTTCAGCCATTGCTTGGTGACGTCTTTAAGGTATTTTTCAGGTTCTTCGTGGTCGACTACAGAGTCTAGGTTGATTCTGGGCAGTTCGGTTCTGATGGTTTCCCAGATCTCAAGGGGGTCTTCTGCCTTAAGAGGGGGATCCTGCGATTTGGAGCCGGCCTCAGGAGTCTCGTGGTCAAAATCGTCGCTTTGCCATTCCGAAAGAGCCCACGATGCTGCTCTTCCCGCCGAAATCCCCATGTTCTTAGACTCGGTTCTCGCGTCCAAGTCCAACGTCACCATCGCTACGGAGACTTTGGGCGACTGTGGAGGATCATCCCCGCCAGCAGGATCACTGTCGCCTGCGTCGCCATCCGGGGATTTCCACACTTCTCGTGCCACTTCATTGGCGACCTTGTCCTCAAGCTGGGATATCTCGTGCTCCGGAGTGGCCTGGACCAGCGATATCACTACGTTGGTGGCGCCTTTGGCCCCTTGAGCTTTGACCAAGTCAGCCACGACGCCTTCCACGGGCCTGAGTCTGTAGTTGACCGAGCTCAAGATCTCGAACCCGGCTTCATCCAACGCCTGGGCTGAGGCTACCTGATTCCTATCGTTGATCACAAGTTCGATGCTTCCGTAGGAGTCCAAAGTCATGTAGGCCACGGCCGGCCTTGCCATTAAGTATCCTTGGTTGCCGAACAGTGATACGAATACCATTATGGCCGAGAGGGCCAGGGCCGGAACCAATCGCCCTAACACTAGGGACGCCATGAATGGTGAAGGCACGGTGATGGTGTCGCCCGGCATTATGCCCTCGTGGGCGGACCGCAGCGTTATGAACTTGCCGGATCTGGTCATTGCCGTGATCTTCTTGCCTTTGCGTTCCAAGACCATGGCCTGTCTATCGTTCATAGGGTTCCACCCCCCGCTCCGCTGTCATCAAGAAACTCCTGAAGTGTTGGGAAATCATAGGACAGCATCACCGCTATAGCCGTAATATAGTCACGCTGTCTTTCAATAGTCTTTTTTGATACCTCTAGTTCATCTCCCAGAACCCTTATCATGTCGTTAATGGGCAGCTTTCGGTCTCTCACAAATATCTCATGAAGTTCTTCGGTCTGTGAGACCAAGACTGCCAGCTTAATCGCCCTTTCTCTTGCGTCCGCGTGTTTTGGAGTTCGCTTTACGACTCTGTCGAGACTAAGTCCGTACTGATGGAGAAGCGCGCTCCAATGGTTCATCTCATCCCTGCGCTCTAAGGCCTTTTCCCAGTTAGGAGAAGATTCTAGAGCACCCAAGGATTCGGTCCAGCCATCGTCATCGTCATTGACTAGACTAGAAAAAGGCGCTTCATTTCTTCTCTTTTCCTTGCGGAAGTGGTCAATGAGCCTTCGTCTAATCACAGTTGCCGCAAACGCCACGAAACCCGGTTTGGGGCTTGTATAGGCCATCAGAGCCTCATCGAACGCCTGAAGAGCCACGCTCACCTCTTCGTCTTGACCGACGACCAAGAACCGTTTGACTGCCGCCGAAGCCGTTTTTAAGATGAAAGGAGTATAGTCACGGATCAGGTTTTCCCTGGCTTGGGCATCCCCGTTCCGAGCTCTTGCGACTCTTGACTCCACCGTTTCACTGGAAACATATGACATAAATGAGATCAATGCGCCAATCACCGAGTGATCTATTCGCTATCATCCCGCTGCCCACCTGCTTTCGCCGCCAGTGGGATCTATGAATGTGCGTTGAGTTTCTCCTATATAATCGTATGAACCTTGGTATTTTGGCCTCTTGATGACAGGTGTGTGGTTTCTGTGTGGGGCTTCAGATAGAAAAATGTTTCGGGTAGCGTTATACTAGAGAGGTAAGGCCGACTATGGTAGCATTCACCAATAGCGACAAGTATGAGAAGTCACACTTGTCGCTGGCCGGCTTACGTATCCAATGGGAGAGGGACGTAATCGGCCGGAAGGTTTGGCGTTATAGGAGATCGGAGGAGGTCCTTGCACTTTGAGCACCATAAAAAGGCTTTTGGGGTTCGCCAAGCCCTACTGGAAGGTCTACCTCGCCACCTTTATCCTTGTCTTAGGCATTACAGGCACAGAGCTTCTGCAGCCGATGATCGCTCGCTTTATTGTGGACGAGATCTACGAACACCAAAGGTGGTCGCTCCTACTATGGGGAGCCTTGGGCATCGCGGGCGCGTCTATCTTAGGGGCCGTGCTTGGCTACCTTCAGCGGTACAGCATGTCTTGGGCGGGCCAGAGAATCATATTTGATGTGAGGAACCGGCTCTATGAGCATCTCCAACAGCTGTCCTTCAGTTTTTACGACCAGGCCCAGACCGGCCAACTGATGTCCAGGGTTACGGCAGACGTTGAGATGACCAGGCACTTCCTTTCCCATCAGATGGTCCGCATAGTGGCGGCCACCGTTAGAGTGCTCGCGACCTTCTTCCTGATGCTGAGCCTTGACTGGAGACTGACCTTGATCGCGTTCATCCCGGCGCCCATATTGATCTGGCGCGTTAACATATACGCTACCGTCATCAGGCCGCGTTACTGGGCCATTCAGCAAATGCTGGCGGTTATGACCTCGACGCTTCAAGAGAACATAACAGGTCAGAGAGCCGTGAAGGCTTTCGCTCGAAGGAACCACGAGATCGAGAAATTCGAGCGGGATAATATGGCTTACCTTGACGAAAACGTAGAGACAGTCAGAACGTCTGCGTTCAACCAGTCTTTGATGATGCTCCTTACCGAGAGCTGCTTGGCGCTTGTGTTTTTCTGGGGCGGACGAGAGGCGATGCGGGGGAATCTGAGCGTGGGCACCTTGATCGCCTTTAACGCGCTCATACTGCAGGTTCTACAGCAAGTAAGGATGCTTGGAATGTGGGTCAGCGGCGCCCAAAGGACAGCCGCGGCGGGCCAGCGGATTTTTGAGGTGCTCGATACCAGATCGGAGGTTAGTGACAAACCCGGGGCCATAGTCCTGTCAAATGTGAAGGGCGAGGTTACTTTCGAAAACGTGAATTTCGCCTACGACGGGGAGCATATGGTCCTCCACGACGTGAACCTTCATGTGGAGCCCGGAGAGACCATTGCCGTGTTGGGCGGCACAGGGTCCGGGAAGTCGACTTTGGTGAACCTGGTTCCACGGTTCTATGATGTGACTTTCGGCAGCCTCTTGGTGGATGGGGCGGACGTCAGGGATGTGACGCTAGAGAGCCTTCGCGAGCACATCGGCGTGGTCACTCAGGAGACGTTTTTGTTCTCGTCATCTCTAAGAGACAACATCGCCTATGGGAAGCCCGGAGCAACGGAAACCGAGATTAGGGCGGCGGCGAACGCTGCTCACATTGACGATTTCATCGGAAGCCTTCCGAACGGGTATGACACCGTGATAGGGGAAAGGGGAGTTGGGCTGTCCGGAGGCCAGAAGCAGCGGGTGGCCATCGCTCGCGCCCTCTTGATGGACGCCAAGATCCTAATACTTGACGAGTCAACCTCAAGCGTAGACGTGGAGACTGAGATGAGGATTCAGGAGGCTTTTCAGAGGCTCCTCAAGGACCGTACCTCCTTCATTATCGCCCAGAGGCTTTCTACGGTGCGGAACGCCGATCGGATTATCGTCCTGGACAAAGGACGAATCGCGGAAGAAGGCACTCACACCGAGCTCCTGGCCAGGGACGGCATTTACACGGCTATCTATAATCTCCAGTTCAGAAGCCAGGACATGGACATTGGCCGGCGAGAGGCAGCGGGTACGGAAGGCGGTGGCAATTAATGGGGCATCACATGCACGGCCGGGGACGCCTGGACGTCGGCGATATTAACCTTAAAGACATCAACTTCAAACACTTGGGCCGGACCAAGGAATTCCTGAAGCCCCATTTCACTAGGTTGGCCGTAGCCATGGTCTTGGTAATCGGCATCGCGTACCTAGGTCTTCAGGGGCCGTTGATCATCGCTCAGATACTCGATATCATTCCAGTCGGTGATCAGGACGGTCTTTATCGGCTTGTCACCATATACTTGATCTTGCAGGGCATCATCGCCGTGCTGCGGTTTGCGCAGACCTACATCATGTCATGGACCGGACAGAAAATGCTCTATGGTATGAGGAAACGGTTATTTGTTCATCTTCAAGACCTAGGATTGGATTTCTATGACGATCTACAGGCCGGACGCATAATGTCAAGGGTAGTCAACGACGTTGAAGCGATAAACCAGCTTCTATCAGGGGGAGCGTTGAACCTCCTGTCAGACTTGGTGACGATCTTTGGCATCATGTACATAATGCTCGACAAAAATCCTACGTTGGCCCTGACGACGTTCATCACTATACCGTTGTTATTCCTTACGGTGTGGTTCCTTCAAGGAAGGCTGACAGTCGCGTACCACCGCAACCGGCGCAGGCTGGCTGACATTGCCGCCAATCTTCAGGAATCCATATCGGGAATGAAGATTACCCAGGCTTTTTCTAGAGAGGACGTTAACGCGGATAGGTTCAGCGAGACCAACGAGAGGAACTTCGAATCCCAGATGGATGCCGCTAAGCTACACGCGTTGTTTTTTCCTTTGGTTGATGTGATAGGCGCTCTCGGCATAGCGCTGGTTTACTACTACGGCGGCCTCAGGATGTTCATATCCGATCCGGCTATCACCGTCGGCACGATCACCTTGTTCACCAACTACGTCACAAGGTTTTTTGGGCCCATCCGCAACCTGGTGGATGTGTGGAACCAGGTCTTGGGCGCGGCGGTGTCGGCTGAGCGCGTGTTCGAGGTGTTGGATACCGTACCCAACGTTCAAGACAAGCTCGGCGCCGTGGAACTCGAGAGAGTGAAAGGGCACGTTTTGTTCAATAATGTTACTTTCGGGTATGATCCCGAACTTCCGGTCCTGCATGGAGTGAATATTGAAGCCAAAGAAGACGAAACCATCGCCCTTGTGGGGCCTACCGGGGCGGGGAAGAGCTCTATCATCAACCTTTTATGTCGGTTCTATGACGTGCAGGGCGGGCAAGTGATGGTAGACGGCCACGATATCAGGGATGTCACGATACAATCGCTTAGGGAGAATATGGGGATAGTGCTTCAGGATACTGTGATCTTCTCGGGAACCATAGGCGATAATATTAGGTACGGGCGTTTGGGGGCCACCCATGAGGAAGTTGTGGCGGCAGCTACTGCCGTAGGAGCTCACGAGTTTATCTCGGCGCTGCCGGACGGCTACGATACCCAGGTGCGCGAACGCGGGAGCAGACTCTCTGTTGGACAACGGCAGCTTCTGTCCTTCGCCCGGGCGCTCTTGGCCGACCCAAGGATACTCATACTTGATGAAGCCACCTCGTCGGTGGATGCCTATACAGAGATGATCATCCAGAAAGCTTTGGAGGAGCTATTCAAAGGGCGCACCAGCATAGTCATAGCTCACAGACTATCCACCATCAGGAACGCCGACAGGATCTACGTCATAGACCAAGGCTTACTGCGCGAGGTCGGTTCTCATGCAGAACTCATGAACAGTGACGGCTTGTACAAGTCTCTGTACGAGAAGCAGTTTACCGGTGAGCCGCTGGCAAATGCGGCAAGCGGGGAGTAGATCCTAGAACTGCCTTTAGGAGATTTCTTGACCGTCCTTTAGGTAGCATGGCTATCGGATAGTGATTTGCCTGGCGACCGATGTCAGGCTGATGATCGACGCGCCGGGAGACCTCAGTCCGAGTCCCAAGTAAGAGCGCCCCACATACAGAGCCTCCAGAGCGATATCCACGCGGGTGGAACCGCTTAGCTGGACCCCAAACTGCTTAGAGAGCACTCGCTCCTGGGGATACCACCAGATGATCCTAATGGTGCCGCCGCGGGGTATCACATAGCCCTCAGCTCCGTGAGATAGTCCGTCTGACCCGGATGAGTCCCCTTCCGGGGATGAGACATTGAGTATGGAATTGATCCCAAAAAGCTCGGTGAGCTTTTGGGATGCGCCGCCGGATCTCGTCAAAGGAGTGTCTCGAATCTCTAAGGTCAAGAGAGTTGGCCTTTCAGCCAAGGTCGCATCAACTAGGACTTCATTGGGGACGTCCCGTGAGGTTTCCGTCGAGGCAGTTTCCGTGGATTCACCGGATGTGTCGGTTGTAGGCGAGATAAGTCTAGTCACTTCGGTAGTCGCTAAGTCAAAGGTGGATATGGGCGGTAGGGGGGCGGACACAACGCCGTCACGGCCCGCGAAAAACGTGGGCTTGAAGCTCGCGAGATCTTCACGGAGAGCTCCGGGAACGGTCGTTAGCTGGCTCAGGGCCCTCGGTGTCACCATGGTTAGCTTCGGAAGGTCTCCATAGGATTCATGCGCCATGGCTGCGGCAGGCAGGGAATCTACGGGGACAGTTGTCAGAGCGTAGGTGCCGGTGACCATCCCCAGCAGTGTCACGACTATAGCGGCAACCAGAAGACCTCTCCGGCTCTTTGGAGCAGGCTTAGGAAAGCGGAAGGTCGAGATGAGCCCCGATGCTGATGTCGCGATAGAAAGGAGTGAAGCCAGAGTCTCAGGGCTTACCTTAGAGAGGCCGGAAACAAGGTGGGCCATGGTTTCTCTTTCGGTCGGGGGGCCTGCCCATAGCATAGCGGCGCACAGCGGCGCCAGGTAGAGTGTTCGGTTGACCCACACCAAGAGTCCAAGAGACCTTCCTCGTCTTGCCTGTTCTCCTTCGATGGCGACCGCGATCATCATTGCCAAAGCAGCATACAGTGAATGGGGAAAGAAGGGCGAACCGGTAAGGCTCGTGCCCGCGGTTACCGCGAGCATCACGGCCAATCCCCACGAGCCGGTCGTCGGCTTAGGTCTGCCCGAGACAGGCTGAGGCTCTTCTATGGGCGTCTGATCCGGGCATTGTTCAAAGTGCCTGCCATCAGTCGATTCCGGGACAGCCCTCCTGGGGAGATGGGCGATCCGCGTCTTGACGTTCCACATCTGGAGGAATCCCAGCAGAACGAGGCCTACGAAAATGAGGAGCCACACCGCAAACGCGCGTACCGGGAACACAAAGCCGGTGTACGTGCCGATAGAGCTGGAGAAAGCCGCCCATCTGGCTGCAAAGGAGACCACGCCGGACAAAGCGATGCCGCCCCAC
>DAIRWA010000079.1:0-955 GCA_036802545.1 Bacillota bacterium
TCACTCAGCGAGGATTTTATCCCCACTCCCCTCGGACAGAGGAGGCATTATGGAATCCAGAACCAAGTCGACTTGACGGTTCTGTAGTCGCCGCCGGTCAGGTTGGATCGGACGTCAGCCTGGTAGGTGCCGCGTGACAAACCTCTGAGCGGCACAAACACGGTTCGGGTGGCGCCAGCTTCGAGAGTCCCTAAGGATTGGCCGATTCCAACGTGGCCAAGGTACTCCCTGGCTCCCGCTGCCTTGACCAGGATCTGATAACCGTACTGATACGGGAGCTTCAGGTCCTTATCGCTCGTGTTTTTCATGGTCACTCTAAGCCTGGGAGTGTTGTTGAACCAGTTGCCAGGCAGAAACTCGATGCTATACTCCACGGGCTCATGCGTCCTCATCCAGATATAGGTGGCGGCCACGGGATGATCGGTTGTCTCGCCGACGAAGTACGCCTGCACAAAGTAAGTGCCTTGCGGCATCGTGGGCAGGGTGGTCTTGTATGCCTTGCCCTCGCCAGGACTAAAGGTCACGGAAGTCACCGCCTGTGCGTAATTCTTACCGGCAGTCTCACGCCAAACCAGTTGGCCGTCTTTCCAAAGCGCAAAATCGGTCGTCATAGCGTTAGGCGTTGTCACCGTAATCGGTCGCCCAGTGTCGTTTACGACGTACATGGTGATCTCGCTGGTTTCCTGGGAGTAATACATGTAGTAATCCAGGCCGGTGCCTCTCCAAGGCTTCCAACCCCAGCCTTCCTTCACCGGGAACGGCTGATTGCGAAGTCTCCACGTGGCTCCCCACGCGGGCTGGTTAGGAGCCGCTGCCACTGATGTCGCACCCAATATGAGAACTAGGGCGACCACAGCGGTGATGCAAGATACGCGTCTCAACACTTGTGTCCTCTCCCCTTTGCTTTTTGGTCTATCTGGTCTATCTGGTCCATCCAGATTGGCTTGCTTTAGAC
>DAIRWA010000079.1:965-7257 GCA_036802545.1 Bacillota bacterium
GACCACAGCGGTGATGCTGAATATGCGTTTCCACACTTGTGTCCTCTCCCCTTTTGTATGATCCTTGTCTGCTATGATCTCTCTGACACCAAAATCTGAATGCTTCCGATTGGTTTCAGATTATCGGTCGAGCTAACCTGCCGATACGGCTTGCCGAGTGATTTCAGGGCGTAGGCCGTCGGTCACGATGTATGCATTTCCGCAAGGCATTCGCGCTATCCATCGCGTTTGGTCTTTCGCTAAACTATTCTCCGTGGCGGCTCGCTGCGTGAAAACCATCAATTCGGTATGGCACGCCTCGCACAGTGTCTCGAACCGGCTTTAGCCCCAGCCACACGCCATTCGCGGCTGGCTTGATTTTGCACATGCTACTGCGCCATTCATCACGCTTGAGCCTGTCACGACCGTCACGCCTGCACGATATCTCACCGCCGGCTGCGCCGCTCGACGTATATACTGTCACGATGTTCTACACAGTCCAGTTTACATAATACCACCAGGGATACGGGGCTCCACGTCAATGTCTGCCACCTTGGGGGGTTTTGCCCATTGTGACGTCGTCGCCTGCCACAGCTGCCCTTCTCTAATCGCCTTCTTCGCCACCGGAACATCGCAACTGTCACCTCCGGTCGCTCCGTAATGTTGCACTATCTCCTCCGGTCGTGTCCTTCCAAGACGTTGCACCGCCACCTCCGAACTGCCGCGTTACCCCGCCATCCGACATCGACTAGACAGGAGATTGACTCCATCGTGCTAATGCGGTGCGCAATCTGCGTCGCATCGACGATGTCTCCCATAACGCTCCCGGCATCCCCCTTTATCCACAAGACCTGCCAGTTATCCCCAGCTTTGTCAACAGGCTGACGAGAAACCTCGTTTTCCGTAAGACGCTCTTGCTTGTATAGACGCCCAGCTAGATAGGGCTGTTCCGATGTACTCGAGGTACTATCTGGTAGGATCGGCAAGTCGAACCTGCTAAACGGTGAGCTACGCTCACCAATCGGCTAAGCCGTCTGCCGGCGACATATTGGGCGTCGCACTCGCCCCTCCGAATCCGGGACCTTGCTTCGATTTGAAACACCCTCGCACGGAGGATGCCCACCCCTGCCCCTCATCACGGACAGCCTGCTTCAAATCGGAGCGTCCTCCTTCTAAAGCGTCGCACTCGCCCCAAAAGGAGGGTGTCGGTGCGATTCACAGCCTTGAACGGTGATGATGAAGAGAAAGTGGCCATTGGACTTCGCTCACGGTTGGCCCGTGCCGGGTTGACAACCCATTCGACACCAGACACGATCGGGAAGAGGGGGCCGCGGACAGTGGCGGACGAATCGCGGTTTGACTCCATTTTGAGGGCAGTCGGAATAAGTCCTGCTACCTGCTCTGTGGCTGTCGTGGCGGGCAGTGATTCAGAGCCGCCCAACCTTGTATTGCGTATCACTTTCACTTTCGATCGACCGCGAACGGAGTCTATCGAGCTCTCTGTGCCCGGTTTCGTTGGTGGTCGCGGCGCGCCCGCTTTGACAGGTGAAGCCGATAGTTCCGCCACTTGAACGCATAATCCTCTTTAGAACTGCCCGGCAGGGAATGCCAGCGACCTCCCCGAATTCCAAGCGCAGCAGGGAAGTCGTAGAATATGCCTCCAGTCCCCACCAGAGGGACTCCGAATTCCAGGCGCAGCAGGGAGGTCGATGACATGCGAAGCGGGCTGAGAGTGACGATACTGGGGGGCGGGAGCGCCTACACTCCCGGTCTCATCGAGGGCTTTATCAGGCAGAAAAACCGGATACCCATCGAAAAGCTGGTACTTATGGACATAGACGCAGAGAAGCTGGTCGTAAACGGTTCTCTGGTCAGCGCCATGTTGGCCGTCGAAATGCCAGGTACGGAGATCATCACGACGCTAGACAGACTGGCAGCCATCCAAGGCGCGGACTTCATCCTCTGTCAGATAAGGGTCGGAGGTCTCGCGGCAAGGCATCTGGACGAATCCATCCCCATTGAAATGGGCCTCATCGGCCAAGAGACTACCGGCGCGGGCGGGTTTGCCATGGCGCTTAGGACAATCCCGGTTATGGTGGAAATCGCCCGCGAAATTGCCGACATCAACCCGTCTGCCTGGCTCATAAACTACGCAAACCCTACGGGCCTGGTAGCTGAGGGGATCAAGCGCACATGTCCCATCCAACAAATATCCATATGCGACGAGCCGATGATCCTACAGGAGGCTGTCGCGGCCTTCCTCAGTATCCCGCCAGAGAGAATCTGGCTGGACTACTTCGGCCTAAACCACCTAGGATTCGCCCGCAAGGTCATGGTGGGTGGCAACGACGTGCTCCCCGCTCTACGGGAGCGCCTGGTGAATGTCTCGGAACAGCAGGTCGCGGCCATTTTGGGCCCCGAAGTGATGAGTGATCCCAAAGTACGGATGGAGCTGACCAATACCTTGCGGATCCTTTCGGATACCAGCCTATTGCCCTCGCCTTACCTTCAATACTTCTACTTCACTGAAGAAATTACCGCCATGCAGCGAGCGTCGGGCATCACTCGTGCCATGGAGGTCATGTCTCTGGAAAGAGACCTGCTAACCGAGTACAAAAAGGCCGCTGCCGAAGGGCGCCCCCTATCCATCAGGCGCGGAGGCCGTTGGCACGCCGACATGATGGTCGGAATGCTCGGAGCCGTCGCCAATGATGCCAGAGAGCTGTACATAGTGAACGTCCCCAACCACGGATCTATGCCCGAACTGCCCTATGAGAAGGTCGTCGAAGTGCCGTGCGTTGTAGACGCGTCAGGAGCTCACCCGTTGGCTATGGGAAGCATGCCGATTCAAGTGCGAGGGCTCATTCAGTCAGTGGCGGCGTATGAGGAACTGGCCGTTGACGCGGCGCTCACGGGCTCAAGGGAGCGCGGTGTGGACGCGCTGGCGTGCCATCCTCTGGTCGGGTCCAGGGACCTGGCACGCAGGCTCCTCGACGCCTACCTAGAGGCCCATAAGCAGTATCTTCCTGCGTTCTCCTAGCACGATCTAGGTGACATGTAAGCGCCGCGTGTCATCGATCCGGCTTGGAAGCGTGCATATCCGCCAGTTTGCTCTTGATCTCGGTTAGCCTACCCCCGTCCAAGGGATAGCCCCTGAGCACCAGGATGGCCAGGACGACCGCCACAATCGGGACAAACGACATCAGGAACCTTAATCCCAGCAACGCGCTGTCGGGCTGCACCGCCAGATTGGCGTCATAACCGGTCTTGACCAGCACGTTGCCTAAGATCACCGCGTTTAGCGATATACCCAACCGTATCATGAAGCCGTTCACGCCAAAATACATACCCTCACGTCTGAGCCCGGTCTTCACTTCATCCTCGTCGGTAACGTCCGCTATGAAAATGTCGAGGAGAACCATGATCCCCGCCAACCCAAAGGACAGGAACAAACAGGTCAAAACCCCGTGAAGAAAAGTCTGAGATAGGAAGAATGGCACGAGGCCCAAGGCGTACAGCGTGCAAGACCGGATTAGGGACTGCTTAGGACCCAATTTCGCGATGATCCTGCCCCAGATGTACGCGAAGGGGATCGCCATGACGAACAACGCGCCAAGAAGAAGGCTGGTCTGAAACTCGTCGGCTCCCAGAACGTACTTGGCGTAAAAAGGAATGGCCGCTTGAAGGGCCGTGAACGTGTACTGGATCAGCATGGCGGGTATCAAGTAGAAAATGAAGGACTTGTTGATGTACGTGGCTTTCAGGGCGTCCATCATCCCCAAACCCTGGGCATCCGAAGACTCCGGACGCTCCCTTGCCCCAATCAGCGAAGCGTACATGGTCACCGCGGCCAACGCTCCGAAAAGAAGGCCCATGAGTTTCCATCCGATGGTCTTGGCCAAAATCGGAGGAAGAGCCACCCCCAGGATGAGTCCGAATATCCCAAGGATTTGCCTGAGGGCGGAAACACGTGCGCGAGCCTCCAAGCTAGGGTACATCTCCGGGTAGAGAGCGGTCCAATTCAGGACAACGATGGTGAAAAAGCCGTCAAATAGGAAGATCACAGCGAAGTAGTACAGGGCCAACGAACCGTGACCTTCAGGAAACGGAGGCATCCACAAAAGGGCAAAAGCGACGCATAGCGGCAAGGTCAGGAACAGGATGTACGGAATGCGCCTGCCCCACTTTGTCCTCGTCCTGTCCGAGATGTGCCCGAAGAGAGGGTCGTTTACGGCGTTCCAAATGCCGTAAGCCACCATGATGAGGCTCACCGTCTCCGCCGGGACTTTCAGTACGTCAACGTAGTAGAAGATGGCAAACGCGGAGACCGTCTGGCCCAAGATGGAGGACGAAAAGGAACCCAGACTGTACGCGAAATCTCCGAGTCTGCTGATTGGAGCGCTCTTCCCTGTCAGAACACTCTTATCTTGTGAAGTGCTTTCGTCTGATGGCGCGCCTTTCTGTGGCGAAGCGCCTTTCTCCGGCAGAGCGCTTTGCGCTGGGAGAGCGCCTTGCGGTGGCAAAGTGCCCTTCGCCGGCAAACCCTTATCCTCTGGCGAAACGTCCTTCATGAACAGAGCACCTCCTTGCCTTGGAGGAGAACAGGGGACTGCCGCGGAACCTCTGTCTACGATCAGACCAAAATCGAGAGTTCGACTAGGGCGTACAAACCGATCAACACAAGATTCGGGGCGCAGCGTTACTACTCCTGCGGATGAAAGGAGACTTGAAGGATGAGTTTCAATAGCCTGATTCCGGTGCCTCGTCTGAGAGAGGCCAAGAATGTCCTTGTCATTTACCCTCATCCCGATGACGCGGAACTAGTAGCCGGCGGGACCATCGCGCTTCTGACCGGTGAAGGAGCAAGCGTAACCTACGCCGCGGTTACCGAGGGAGATATGGGAACGTTCGACCCCTCCCTTTCCCGGGAACAGATTGGTGCCATAAGGCGCAAAGAGCAGGGGGAAGCAGCCGCGGTCCTCGGCGTGGCAAGCATAGAATGGCTCGGTTTCCACGACTGCTTTCTTCCGAACATCGAGACACTGCGAGAACCCATGGTCAGAGTCATTCGCAAGGTGAAGCCCGACTTCGTCATTACCCTCGACCCCTGGTTGCCATACGAAGCTCATCCAGACCACAGAAAGACAGGCATGGCATCCGTGGAAGCCGCCATCTTCGCGGCCTTTCCATTGGCATACCCCGAACATGCTGCGGAGGGACTCACTCCCTGGCAGGTCGGGGGGATTGCCATGGCGCTGTCGGTCCATCCGAATACCTTCATCAACGTGGAATCTACATGGGAGCGGAAGATCAGCGCGTGCCTGTGTCACAAATCCCAGTTCCCGCCTGACGTGTGGAACACCCTCTATCTGCCCTATTTGACGATCAAGTCAGCCGAATGGGGCCGCAAGGTTGGGGCGAGCGCGGCCGAAGCGTTCAAAGTGCTCCATCCCTATCATATGCACGTCATGGTCGACGCCTGGAAGATGTAAGGAGGAATGATCCTTCCATGAAGCAGGTCAAACTCGCCGTACTGGGCGGAGGCTCGTCCTACCTCCCGGAGCTCCTCGACGGCGTCGTCAGGAAATGGGAGCAAGGAGAGTTTCACGCGGAATCGATCGCCCTCGTCGACGTACCCGACGGAAACAACCGCATGGAGACGGTTGCCGACTTCTCGCGCAGGATGATGGCCAAGAGGGGCATGCCGTGCCACTTGGAAACATTTTTGAACAGGCGCGAAGCCCTTGACGGCACTTCGTTCGTTGTTAGCCAAATCCGTGTAGGCGGAATGAAAGCACGGTGGAACGACGAGCGCATCCCGTTACGGTACAGCGTCATCGGCCAGGAGACAACGGGGGCCGGCGGCTTCGCCAACGCCCTGCGTACCATCCCCGCCTCTTTGGATATCGCCCGAGATGTCCTGAACGTTTGTCCCGAGGCTTGGTTGTTGAACTTCTCAAACCCATCCGGTCTCGTGACGGAAGCTCTCGCTACAGAAGCGCTGGTCAACCATACGGGTTTGAAGACTTTCGGCCTGTGCAACGTGCCCATCGGCATCAAAATGGGAGTAGCCAAGGCACTATCGGCAGACCCATCCCGGGTGAGCATGGACGTGTCCGGCCTAAACCACCTATCATTCGTAACCGGTCTCTACCTGGACGGAGAAGACGTGTTTGATCAGGTCTTCGACTCACCCCTGATGGCAGCCTTCCTGGAGGCGATGAAGTTTGCTCCGGAATTCGGTCGATACCTCCGACGTCTCCGCGTGATACCCGCCAGCTACCTTTACTACTATTGGTTCACTGAGCGGGCC
>DAIRWA010000080.1:0-7214 GCA_036802545.1 Bacillota bacterium
GCCCGGTTCCCCGATCACGCGCAGTGGTCCGCCGGACATTTAGGGATACAGAACCTTCCGGCCACCGATCACGTCCAATATCGAGAGCAGGGGCTTCTAGATCTTGAGACGAAGGGAAAAAGGTCTCTGGGATAGAAACCTCTCGATGGAGGGTGTCGAGATTTGAGCAAAACATACCGTGTCAGACGTACCGCCGCTTCTCAAAAGGAAAACGGAAAAGCGACGAAGGAAAAGGGCGCAAGGCGCAAGAAGGGTGCGCCTCGCTGGCCTTGGATCATCCTGTGCTTGATTGGGATGGCCCTGATCGTGGCTATCGGCATTTCCAGTTCCAAACCTGAAGGAGCGGGACTCGCCATCACCATAGCCGCGTGGACCGCCAGGCAGATCTCCGCCTTGTCAGGCTCTTTTGCCATGTTCTTGTGCTTCATGATCATCCTCACTTCCGTGCTGAAGATATTCCGCCCCAACCAGCCTCTTCCGCGACTGGCGTGGGGCCTGTGGACCTTGCTTGTATTCCTGTCCGCCATCTACCACGGCTTCAAAGCCCCTTGGGAAGGTACCTTCGCTTTCGCCAGAACGGGAGGCGGGGGAGGCCTCTTCGGCGCGTCCACCCACTGGTTCTTCCGCATAGCTCTGGGCAGGGTCGGCGCCATGATCGCCCTGGCCCTTGCAGCGTCCTCCGGACTGAGCTTGGTCGCAAACCAATCGCCGTGGGCGCCTTTCTCGTACATTTGGATGGGAGCGGTATCGGGGTGGCAGTGGTTCTGCCGTTTTGTGGCTCACTTTTTCAGGGCGGAAGGGCCGACTGCAGATGACGCCGACCCGGAATTTGGCTCCGCCGCGCCTGTTACCGATGATGTCGGCCTCGCGGCGCTGCTAGACGGCGAGACGCCCGAACGCAGAAGGCAACAGACTCTTGACGAGACAGCCGCGACAACTAGCAGCCTCGCGCAGGCCGCGGCGAACCTGAAACACAGGCTGGCACGCCAGGATACGGCGCCCGGACCGGAGCAGAACCTTGCGCAAGGCGACGAATTTGCGCCTACCATGCATCAGCCGGCGCTTCATGAAGACCTGTTCTACGAGTTCCCGACGCTGGATATCCTTCAAAAGTCCAACCCATCCAAACGCCCCCGTTCCGCCTCGGACCTGGAAGCGCGCGCCCGAGTGATTGAGAAAACGCTGCTATCCTTCGGCGTTGTGGCCAAAGTCGTGGAGCTCGCCCAAGGACCGACGGTAACCCGATATGAACTCCAACCGGGCCCGGGTGTGAAAGTGGCCAGCATTGTAAACTTGTCTCAGGACCTGGCTTTGGCGCTTGCAGCCCCGGATGTGCGTATCGAAGCGCCGATACCGGGGAAGAGCGCGGTAGGTATAGAAGTCCCCAACAGAGAGGTATCCTTGGTACACCTGCGGGATGTCCTGGAGACGAAGGAATTCCGCAACTCCAAATCGCCTTTGACCATAGCTTTTGGTAAGGACGTTTCCGGCCGCTCCGTGGTCACCACCCTAGACCACTGCCTGCACTTGCTAATAGCCGGAGCCACCGGAGCGGGCAAGAGCGTATGTATCAACACCATTATTGCCAGCATTCTCTTTAAGGCGCGACCTGACCAAGTCAAACTGGTCTTGATCGACCCGAAACGAGTAGAGTTGTCGGTTTGGTCCAAGGTCCCCCACTTGATAGCCCCGGTGGTCTCGGATCCCAAGAAAGCGGCGGGCGCCCTGCGCTGGGCATGTAAAGAAATGGAAGCTAGGTACGAGAAATTCACCAAAGTTGGCACTAGAGATATTGAGCGCTATAACCAGGTGGCGACTCCGCCTGACAGTGTTAAACCCGCCATGCCTTACATCATTGTCCTGATAGATGAGTTGTCCGACTTAATGATGGTGGCGCCTGCCGAAGTCGAAGACGCGATCTTCCGATTGGCCCAAATGGCTCGAGCATCGGGCATCTACCTGGTAGTTGCCACTCAGCGGCCATCGGTGGACGTTATTACCGGCACTATTAAGGCCAACATCCCGTCGCGGGTGGCTTTCGCGGTAGCCTCCCAAATCGACTCTAGAACCATACTAGACATGGCCGGAGCCGAGAAGCTTCTGGGCAGAGGCGACATGCTTTTCTTCCCCGTAGGCGCGTCCAAGCCGTTACGAGCACAAGGATGCTACGTCTCCGAGCGCGAGATAGACGAGCTGGTCTCGTTCGTTTCCAGCCAGGCCAAGCCTCAGTTCGCCGAAGGGATCCTGGCCCAACCCGAAACGACACAGAACGAAATCGAGGTGCCCGATGACCCCTTCTTCTCACAAGCTTTGCGCATAGTGGTCGAGGCAAAACAGGCCTCTGTTTCGCTGCTCCAAAGAAAACTGCCCATAGGTTACAGCCGCGCCGCTAGGCTGATAGACGCCATGGAAGTCAAGGGTTACGTTGGCCCATATGAAGGTTCCAAACCCCGGGAAGTCCGGTTGTCGATACAAGACTACATGACGATGTTTGAAGCAGGCAGTCCGCTTGCGGGTGTGTCCGGCTCATTAGGCGCAGTCCAGGCGGGCAAACCCCAGGCAGGAGCCTCGCCAACAGCGCCCGCGGGAGCAGCTTCACCCCGAACCCCATCATCGGGAACAACAGCAAGAACACCTTCCGCCGCAGGCCAAAGCGAAGGGACACACCAGGACGGTCTCTCTAAACCGTCATTCATTGGACGCCCGGCCAACCCACCGCCCGAGCGCACTCTGAGGCGAGAGTCTCCGGATAGGCGGATGCGGTAGTTACTTTGATCTTAGGCGTTGGATAAATGCCGGAGGGTTTACCAGCTGCATCGTTGCCTGCCCTGTGGGCGTATCGCCCTGCACTCCAACCGTACTAGCGGTATCCTTTAGAGCTAAGTACATGTCCGACCCGGTTAAGTCAGGCCGCGCCTGGAGGCCCAACGCCAAAAGTCCCGCGAGATAGGGCGTGGACCAGTTGATCCCTCCCGCGCCCAAATAGGCGTAGGCGTTATCCGAGGAAACGCTCGGAACGGTGAGGAAATCCGCGGGGACGGCAAGGGCTTCCGGGAGCGTGTTTGCCATCGCTTGCTTCCACATATCGTAGATCATCGAACCGCGATATACGCCCAATAGGTAGATGAACGTTTCAATGGCGTCCGCTTGAAGTACGTCGAGAGTTGGGTCTTTCGTGAGTAGACGTATGAGTTCCTCGCGAGCCTTGTCCCAGGTATTTGCCCCGGCCTTATCCAACTTGGCCGCAACTCCGGCCTTTACCGCGTTCCACGACCATAAGTCGTACCCATTGGGATCGTCCCTGTCTTGCCCAGGTATACAGCCGGCCCCGGTATACTGCAACCCGGACATGCCCGGATAGACGACGATGATCCCGCCTTCCTCAGCCTTGGCGATAGTCTTAAGCCAGTCTGCCGCTCCTCCAACATTGCCTTCAACTGATTGAGGATCAACTCCTAAAGAGACCGATACTACCTTGATCTTGCCCTCATCCGGTAGTTCCTCCTGTAGTTCCAGCAGCCTGTTCATGGCTTCGTTAAATCTAAGGTAGGGCTGGCCGTCATCTACGATGGCGAAGTAGTACAAGTGAGCGCCGGGCGCTACCCCGTCTCTGCCGGTCAAGATGCCCGCGCAGGCAGCTCCGTGAGAGTCACTAGTCACCGAGGCGCTCATTTCCGGATTCACATCGATGTAAGTCATGTTGGCCGCGAAAGCTTCGTGGCTCGGAGAAAGCGGCTTATCGATGATGGCAACCGAGACTCCTTGGCCGTCAATCCCTTGCTCGTGAAGGGCACCCAGTCCCAACCCGAGATATCTTCCCTGCTCCATGATTTCATCCGGCGTTACCTCTTGGGGCATCTTGGAAGATTCGGGCCACACGGTATCGCCGTCGAACGTCATGGTCGGCAGCAAAGCGGCCGAGTCGGAAAAGTCCACACCGGTCGCGTCTTTGCCCGCCCAGTCCGCCCACTTGAAAGACTTGATGTCGGGCGAAGGTACACCCTCCCAAGGGTCAGGAACTCTGTTCCCGTTCCGCAAGGCGAAGAAAAGGGTGGACAGGGTCCCCGCCAAAAGTCCGATCACCAAGAGCCATACTACTAGTTTCTTCAAGTCGCAACCCCCGTCTAGGGTTCTACACCAAAGACTCCCGCTGCACTACCGCTTAGAGAGGCGACATTGAACCGCTTATCTTGTCACCCGGTTGACTACTGCTTGTGACGCCATTGTCGCAGCGTTCACTCCGCAGGCCAATCGGGCGTATCTCGCCCCAACTACAGCTAACCCTGTCCAAGTATAACAGAGGAATTTGGCATGAGCATTCCGAATGTCTACACACTCGGGAGCATGTGCCTCCTGACAGGGAGGAAAACGACCTTGTATAAAGAGATGCGACGCAAAGATAGACAGTTGGACAAAATCCAGGCGGAATCGATTCTGGAAAAGGCGCAGTTCGGGTATTTGGCGACGAGCTTTCCCGACGGCGCCCCCTATGTAGTACCGGTAAACCACATTTACTTGGACGGATATATCGTGTTCCACTGCGCTCGTGAAGGGCAGAAACTTGACAACCTCCGGGCCAATCCATCGGTCTGTTACGCGGTGACGACTCACAATCGTCTGATGCCGGAGAAGACCACCACCGAATACCAAAGCGCGGTAGCCTTCGGAACAGCGGAAATCGTAACCGAACCCGCTCTCAAGAAAGCCCTGCTGACCGGCCTAATGACCCGTCTAGCGCCGGGAGTCCCTTTCTCGTGTGATGACGCGGGCATAGAGAGGACTGCCGTGGTCCGAATCAAAGTGGACCGGTTGACGGGCAAGTCTAACGACTGACACGATCGGCTTTAGCCTAGGGGCGAACCCTGCGACTGTAATGGATCCGCGTTCTCTAAGCCAGCCTCTATGTATACTGATAGGTTCTGCAAAAAGATCTTGTTCTCAGGTCTAACCTGAGCCATTCCCCATACCTACTGGTGGGCGCGGGGAATGGCTCACGAACTCATCAGTAGCCTAGGGCCACGCCTGTAAGTCTGCGATCAGAACCGCCTAGAAGCACCCCTGTCAGAGGGTCTTTCATGATGATCTGAGCGCCCCCGCCTCCTGCCCACGCCCCAACCATCTGAACAGTGTGCCCTTTCTCTCGTAGCGCCTTTGCCGTCCCTTCGGGAAATCTGGATTCCATCCGCACAATGAACGGCGCACCGAGGCCTATCACGTCGGTTCCGGGTGAAGAAGTCCATCTTGGAAAATCCGATGCCGCCTGGGGCCCCATCCCGCGATCTAGCATCAGGGACAGCATCTGCATGTTCCATTGCGGCTGGCCATCGCCTCCGGGGGTCCCACCGGTAATGAATGGCTCGCCGTCCTTCAAGACCATGTAGCAGTTCAGAGTGTGCATAGGCCGTTTCCCCGGCTCCAACGCGTTGGGATGGCCGGGCTGCAAGGCGAACGACCTCCCCGCTCTGTTGTTCAAGAGGACTCCGGTCTCCGGTACCGTCACCCCGGACCCGAAGGCAAAAGCATTGGAGTGGATGAATGAGCAAACGTTGCCTTCCCCATCCCAAGCCACAAACGAAGTGGTATCCGAACCGCCTTCCAATCCCCCCAGGCGATTGCTGTCAGTTCTAGTCAACGATATGCTCGCGGCCAGCTCTTCCGCGTATTCCTTGGAGATGAACTTGGTCACATCAAAACCTGTGACAGCCGGATCGCCCGCGTGAGCGTTTCTGTCGGCGAACGCAAGTTTCTTGGCCTCTATCATCAGATGCAAGCTGTCGGCTCCTGTAAGGTCCATCTCGCCCATCTCGAAGTTCTCGAGGATGTTCATCTCCTCCAGCATTATGAATCCCGGGGTTACCGGAGCGGTCTGAAGAATGGTGTAGCCTCGATAGTCAGCGGACAACGGGGCGTAGAATGGAGGGGGCTCTTCGAAGAACCGTGGGAATTCGTCTCCCGAGAAGGTACCTCCCATGTCGGCCTGGGTCCTCTGAAAGTGGCGGTAAAAAGACCCCTTGTACATGTACGAGGCGCCTTCCAAGGCGAAGGCCTCTAGCGTCGAGGCCAGATCCTCGCGCACCATGGTTGAACCGACTTTCGGAGGCCCTCCATCTTCTAGAAAAGTCCTCTTGGATGCCTCAAACTCCGCCAGTTTCTCCTTATTGGCTGTAATCGATCTGTTTAGTTCGGGAGTCACCGGAAACCCTTCGCGAGCTACATCTATGCCGACTTGAAAGCATTTCTTGAGCCCTAGGCGGCCAAAGCGTTTGGCTGCCATTTCATATACCAGGGGAGCGCCCGGAACGGCGACTGACAGTATCCCGTCTTGAGGCAAAATGCCGCCCTTTTGGCCGTATCTTTCTATGGTCAAACCATCTCCTCCGGGTCCACTGCCGTTTAGGGCGACGGCCCGGCCTGACGACCCTTCTCGATAGATGAAGAAAGCATCCCCGCCAAGCCCGCACATGTGTGGAAGCACCACCGTGGTGACCGCAGCCATGGACAAGCACGCATCCATGGCCGTACCGCCTTGCCTGAGCGCTTCTATGCCGGCCAATGAAGATAGTGGGTGCGCCGAAGCCACCATACCGGTCTTTGCCAAAAGCGAACCCTTATATCGATTTTCGTCGTTCATCTGAAACGCCTCCCTGCAGTCAGTGTTCGAAGTCAGGGGATTCAACTCCTTCAGACAGCATGAATGACAGTATCAGTAGCTTGGCTAGCGTTCGAAAGGATTACTTTCAGGGCGAGGTCTTCCTCTCATGACAGTTCTTGGCGTGAACCCAGATTTCGACGATGGCCTCCACCTCCACAGGCTCCAGGTCTTTCTGTTTAAGTCTGTGCGCCAGTTTAAGATACTGCCACCCGCAGCTCGCCTCGTTCTTCAGGAAATCCCTGATCTCTTTCGGCAACCTGTGAAGCCAACCTTCCGAACCCGCTTCCAGGTCCTTTGCCGTCGATGAAGTAGGAACGGCCGAACCACCCTGCCTGATCCGCACGTCTCGGGCGTCCCGGCTCTTATCGCGGAATGTCATGGGACTGCTCCCGATGCCATCGGAAAGGTACCCCGCCTTAATCATCAAATCCTCGTAGGATACGCCGAGCGGCTCCGCAAGCGCCCGCAACACCTCGGGCGACGTATTCTTCCTAGTTCCAGTCTCGATCCTTGAAATCTCACTATTGCTGACACCGGAAAGCACAGACAACTGCCTCTGGCT
>DAIRWA010000081.1:0-929 GCA_036802545.1 Bacillota bacterium
TCTCAGGGTAGTAGTCTATGCGCCTCCGAGTTTTTTCGGTGAGTGGATTCGGCTCCGGAATCGCTGACAGCAACGCACGAGTATACGGGTGCAAGGGCTTATCGTACAAGTCGCTGCCCCTGGCCACCTCAACCAAACGTCCATAGTACATGACGCCTATCCTGTCTGAGAAGTACTTAACCACCGATAAATTGTGGGCAATGAACAGTATGGTGAGGCCCATCTCTTCTTTGAGATCATTTAGGAGGTTGATGACCTGCGCCTGAATCGACACGTCAAGGGCCGAAACCGGCTC
The DNA here is from genome assembly GCA_036802545.1 of Bacillota bacterium. Lineage (GTDB taxonomy): Bacteria > Bacillota > Sulfobacillia > Fermentithermobacillales > Fermentithermobacillaceae > DULO01. Next base: position 296 of record DAIRWA010000081.1, read on the forward strand.
GTCGGCTATTATCATCTTAGGCCTAATGATCAGGGCGCGGGCTATTCCTATACGTTGGCGCTGTCCGCCTGAGAATTCGTGAGGATAACGGGTCGCGTGCTCCTCGTTGAGCCCGACCTTTTCGAGCATCTCCACCACGCGGTTCCTAACCTCATCCGTATCCTTGATCCCTCTTACCTTGAGCCCCTCTCCTACGATCTCCTCGATGGTCATTCGAGGGTTCAACGATTCTACTGGGTCCTGGAAAATCATGGCCATGTTGTCGGTTAGGTAACGCCTTAGTTCGTTTGTCATCTTGCCGGAAATCTTGCGCCCGTCAAAATACATCTGTCCGGACGTTGGATCATAAAGCCGAATAATGGTCCTTCCTGTGGTTGTCTTGCCGCAACCCGACTCACCGACGAGGCCGAACGTCTCTGCAGGCTTGACTCCAAAACTAACATCGTCGACGGCTTTGACCACTAATCGGTTCTTTCCCCTGCCTGATGTGAAATACTGACATAGGTTCTTGACCTCCAGGAGGTAAGCGCTATCAGGCATCTGCCACTCCGCTCCTTTTCATGCGTTCGATTCTCGACTTGAGCCCATCCGGTATTTGAACACCCTTTGCCTTCGGGTGCAGAAGCCATGTGGC
>DAIRWA010000081.1:939-7101 GCA_036802545.1 Bacillota bacterium
TAATGGGTGTCGGAGAGCTTGAAGAAGGGCGGCTCTCTTTCGAAGTCAATTCTCATGGCGTATCTGTTTCTGACCGAGAAGGCGTCGCCCGGCGGGGGATGGATCATGTTTGGCGGAGTGCCGGGAATGGTAAGGAGCCTTTCTTTGGTTCTCAAATCAGGCATGGAACTTAAGAGGGCCCAGGTATACGGATGAGCGGGCTCAAAGAACACCTCTTCGCTGGTTCCGGTCTCCACAATTTTCCCGGCGTACATAACATTCACCCTGTCGGCCATGTTGGCCACAACGCCGAGATCGTGGGTTATGAATATTACCGAGAGATGCCGGTCCTTTTTTATCTGATTGATGAGTTCCAGAATCCTCGCCTGGACAGTAACGTCAAGTGCCGTTGTAGGTTCGTCACAGATAAGTATCTCGGGGTCACCCGCCAAAGCGATGGCAATCACTATCCTCTGGCGCATTCCACCGGAAAACTGGAATGGATACTGGCTGAAACGACGTTCAGCCTCGGGAATCCCCACGGCGATCATGAGCTCCAGAGCCCGGTCTCGAGCGTCCTTTTTGGTCATCTTCTTGGATAACATCAAAGCTTCGGTGATCTGGTTGCCGATCTTCATGATCGGGTTCAGCGCGGAGAGCGGATCTTGGAAGATTAGGCCAATTCTCTTTCCGCGAATCTCATGGAAATCGTCTTCGCTGACCTTGATCAGATCCTTGCCGCCGTACAGAATCTCGCCCGACTCTATGATGGCGTTTTGCGGCAGAATCCCCATTATGGCCTTGACGCTGACGGATTTGCCGGAGCCGGATTCACCCACAATGGCGACGGTTTCGCCCCGCTTAAGATCGAAGCTCACGCCTCTTACCGCTTGGACAAGCCCGCCGTACGCGCGGAAAGATATTCTCAGGTCTTTGACACGTAATATGATATCGTTCTTTTCTCTATCCACTGTCGTCCTCTACACCTCCCCGCGTTGTGTCGGGTCGAGCGCGTCTCGAAGCCCGTTGGCAAATAGGTTAAACGAAACCATAAGCACCGAAATCAGCACGGCGGGGAACACGGTCTGATACGGGTACTGAAGCAACACCTTCTGCCCGTCGGAAAGAAGGATGCCTATGGAAGGGCTGGGCGGCTTGATCCCCAAACCGATGTAGGCAAGGAAAGACTCCGAGAATATAGCTCCTGGTATAGAGATCATCGCCCGGGTAATGATCGGACCCATCGCGTTGGGAAGAATGTGACGGAATATGAGGGCGCGGTCCTTAACCCCCAGAGTGCGGGCCGCCAGAACGTATTCACGACCCTTAAACCGGTAGAACTGCGCGCGAACAAGCCGAGAGGTTCCAATCCAACCGGTTACCGTAAGCGCTAGGATGATGGATACCATACCGGTGCCCAGCAGGATCATAAACAGGATTGTGACCACAAGATAGGGCAGGCCGTCCAGCATCTCGGCGAAGTGGGTGAGGACCATGTCTACCTTACCGCCGTAGTAACCGGAACAAGCGCCGTAGATAATCCCTATGCAGATGTTGCTCACAACCGAGAAAAAGGCAATAATCAGCGATATCCGCGCGCCGAGGAACAGCCTAGTGCACAGGTCACGGCCCAGGTAGTCCGTTCCCATCCAGTAGTACCGCCCTTCGGGAACACCCACCAGGCGGTAGAAGTCCACCTTGACGTCAACCATTTCAACTTTATTGTGCACGTACTCCCTGACGATCTCGATGACCGTGCCCGGAGGGTATTGCGTGGGATCGTTGAGGCCGTCCTTCCTCCTGTTGGTCATTTCCCTAGTTCCATCTAGAATACCCAGTGTCTTGAAGCCAGGAACCTTGGGAGGCAGGTTCTTGTACGCGACATTCTGTTCGTTGTATGTGTACCCCGTCAGACTCGGAACGATTATCGAAGATGCAATCACAGCCATGATGACCCAGAAAGCAATTACCGACAGCCTATTCTTCCGAAGTCTGGATATTGCGTCTTTTAAGAACCCGACCGGCTCGGTCTTGAACGCCTCATCCCTGATTACCTCGGTACCCACAATCTCAAAATGACTCTCTGGTAGATCGCGGATTTCCTCGGTCAAGTTATTCCTGTCGATGATCATTTTCCGCCCCCCACCCTGATACGAGGGTCGATAAGTCCGTAGGAAATATCGACGATGAAGATGGTGACCAGAGATACTGCCGAGTAGAACATGAGCAGCGCCACGGTCAGAAACTGATCGCCGACAACGATCGACTGAACGAGCTGTCCACCCATGCCCGGCACGGCGAATATCCGCTCGATGACCAGAGAGCCCCCCATTATCCCTGTAATCATAGGAATCACCGTATTGGCGATGGGTATCATGGAGTTTCGGAAGGCATGCCGAACAACGGCCTGGGTGCTTGTAAGGCCCTTCGTGCGTGCCAAAAGGAGAAACTCAGAACTTAAGGTTTCAATGAGCTCCCCTCGCAGGTATCTCGCGATGGTGGCGACAGGGCCCAGAGCAAGAGCGATGATTGGCAAGGTCAATGAATGAAACATCTGGCCGAAAGTCTGCGCGCTAGCATCGTAAAGGGTAGGAAAAATCGGTATCCTGAAAGTGAACGTGTACTGCAACACGGCGCCAAAGACGAACGATGGCACCGATATGAATATCACCACTAAAAAGGATACTATGTTGTCGGCCAGCTTGTTACGCTGCAGCGCCGCTATGGTTCCCAAGATGATGCCGGCCGGAACAGCCATGATCAACGAGAAGAAGTTTAGAACGACCGACGGCTTAATCCGGGTCGCAACTACTTTGAAGACCTCCATTCCAGGACGGAGCTTTACGGATCTTCCGAAGTCGCCTTTGGTGACAATATCCCGGATGAAGTAGTAGTACTGTACCACCATGGGCTTGTCCAGGTGCATTTCGGCTTCCAGCAGTCTTTGAACCTCCGGCGCCACTTCGGGGTTTTCGAAAATGCTCTGCGGCATGAGCCTGATTATCCAAAAGGAAAGGCTCATGATCATGAACATCGTGAGCAGCATGGCACCGAATCGAGTCAGCGTGTACCTTAACATTTGGTCCTCCTATTCCTCCGCAGAAAGCAACAGGTAAGAACTGGGCGCACGAAGGGACGCGATCCCTAATACCCATGGGTGTGCCCCTGTGAGCACACCCATGGGATGAAGCTCGGTGACCTGCTACTTACTCGATGATGTCGCCGTAGATGGTACCCCAGCCAAGACCAGGGACGTACCTCTTTACGGGGAGCTTGACCCGGTCGGAGAACATCTCGTAGACGACCCTCTGCACGGTCGGAACGTGGACTACCTTGTCGAGGTAGATCTTCTCGAGCTTCTCGGTCTCCTCGAGAATCTTCTCGTAATTGCCCTTGATCGCAGGATCGTCGCAGACCGCATACTGCGCGTCAAACTCTGTGTCGAAGTAGTTGTTCGGCGCCGTGCCGTAAGTGCTCAGGTAATAGTAGAAGCCCATGTACGGGAACTTGCGGGAGAGGCTGCGGGTCCACTGGTTGGGGCTCAAGTCCCACTTGTCGTCGCCGGTCTTCTTCCACTGAGTCGCGGACATTCCCGCGGTGGAAACTACCTCAAGCTTGACTCTGCCTTCGAATATGGTCTCGAACTGTTCTTGCAGGAACTCGCCGGCCGCCTTTGCTTCAGCTTCGTTTGCTTCGTATATCCACTGGAGGGTGACTACGTCGGTATCGGACAGCCCTGCCTTGGCAAAGGCCTGTTTCATGTAGTCGAGAGCCTTCTCAGGACTGTACCCGGCCGGCCCCCACGAGTTGACCAGGTCGGTTACCCGTTTACCATACTCCGATTCACGGTACAGGAGGCCATCCGGGCTCAAAATCCCTGCCTGACCGTTTACATAGGTGCCGGAGGGCTTCATGTAACCGTAGATATCACGCCCCAGAGTCTCGCGATCAATGGCGTGATAGATAGCCTTACGGTACTCGAGCAACCCTGAAATGGGGTTAGCGGGGTTCTTGCAGTTGATGTCGATGTGGTCAACGCCCAAGCTATCGTAGGAGACCATGCGCGGGTCGTTGATGTACTTGTCGATGGTGGTAGCGTCCGGGACGAAGTAATCAAGCTTGCCGGACTCCCAAAGTTGAACCCGGGCGTTCATATCGGGAACGACGTAGACCTCGACCCTGTCATACTTGAAGAGATCCGCCAGCCAGTGGTCGGGATTCTTCTCGTAGACGTGCATGTTCCCGAACTCCCATGTCTTGAAGGAGTACGGACCGCAACCCACCCACTCTTGCAGAGTTGTGCCGTAGGTCGTCTGGGTCTTGGTGTCGTTCATGCCCTTGTCGTAGTAGGGCTGGTAGACAGGGAAGGTTGAACGGTCGACAAACTGGCCGCATACTTCCTCCCCGGTATTCGCGTAGGCGGTAGTGATCTGAATCGTGTAGTCGTCTACCTTCTTGATTCCAACGTCTTCCCACTTAACGGTGTTCTCGGTCCCCTGGAGCTGGTACTCCTTGGCTTTAACGATGCTGATACTGCCCGTTGAGAGGAAGTCCGCCATCTGGTTGGCCAGAATGGGATCTAGGAGCATCTTCCAGGAGTAGACCATCGTGTCGGCGTTGATGGGTTCGCCGTTTTGCCACTTGGCTTCTTTGCGGATTTTAATCTGCCAGTTGAGGTCATCGACCTTAACTGGCATTCCCTCTGCAAGGTCACCTATGTAGTGATAACCTTGACCGTCCTCGTCCGGGTAAACCCGGTAAAGAGGAGATGAGCAATAGTCGTGGGGAGTCTGAAGGGAACTCTCTACCGAGTCATGCCCGTTAAGGATGGGGCACTCGACCGTCAGATAAGTCTGATAGACCTTCAGTTCTCCTTCGGGTGGTGCCGCTCCCTTACAGGCGCCTAGGACACTCATCACCAACAAGGAAGCCAGTAGCAGCGCAAGCCTCTTTCTCATAGCGATTCGTCCTCCAATTTATGTATTTTACCGCATATGCCCAGGCACCGACTGTCAGCCAATCCCCCCCTTACGGATGAGTTCCACGCAGTCAGATCTAGATCCCCAAAGTGAGAAGGTGTACGCCATTTTTCGCACCGTCGTCCTGAGACCTACTCAAACTTGGCAGGAGAAGGGGTGACGGTCTGCGACCTTCTGCCAAAGTAACGAGCGCCTCCTCAATCGACGTACAAGTATGTACGCCGCAAGATGGCAATTCTCCTCCCTATTAGCACGAAATTGGCACAAATGCGCCCGTTCAGGTATGCTCATGAGTATGACCAAACCTCATTATTCATGCCTGCTGAAATTAAGGAGGCAGAAGCGCATATAAACTATGCCCGGAGGGTCTTCCTTGCCTTGGGGAGGGGTAGCGTTCAAAGTCAATATTGCAGTAATCTAGATGGGCTTCTCTTCACAGTGGCGCGAATCGATGTTCGCCTACCATTGCATTGCAAAGGATCTAGACCATAAGAAGTGGAGGCGAAAATGACCCATGTTTAGCGAAACTGAGGGTCCCGACACCCTCGCAGGGTGCAAGAAAGCCTGCCCTAAGCACCAGTAGTAATCGGTAAGAGTTGTCTAACAGTGGTGCGAGGGAGGGGATTTGAACCCCTACGCCTGTGAGGGCACTGGATCCTAAGTCCAGCTCGTCTGCCAGTTCCGACACCCTCGCATTACTTCGTGACATCTGATTTTGGCGACTACCTTGTTTGGTGACGCACTGTTTCCGAGATGGGATCTAAGAAATCATGGTGGGCCATGATGGACTCGAACCATCGACTCCCCGCTTAAAAGGCGGGTGCTCTACCGCTGAGCTAATGGCCCACGTGGCTGGGGCGGCAGGATTCGAACCTGCGATTGTCAGCTCCAAAGGCTGATGCCTTGCCACTTGGCGACGCCCCAGTAACATTGGCGCGCCCGGCAGGACTCGAACCTGCAACCTTCAGATCCGAAGTCTGTAACTCTATCCGTTGAGCTACGGGCGCGTACTATTTAAAACTTTGGGGTGAATGACGGGACTTGAACCCGCGACCCCCAGGGCCACAACCTGGTGCTCTGACCAACTGAGCTACATCCACCACAAAACTGTTACCATTTTTGGCGCGCCTGGCAGGAATCGAACCTGCGACTCCCTGCTTAGAAGGCAGGTGCTCTATCCCCTGAGCTACAGGCGCGCTGGAGC
>DAIRWA010000082.1:0-6970 GCA_036802545.1 Bacillota bacterium
AACCCGATACCATCTCGGAAACCCCTTTCGTGACCTTAGGACGTGACGAACGGAGCTGATGAATAGTGGTCATCTATGATGTGATGATGCCCATAAGACTATACCATTTTCATCAAGAGCGATAAAGAGTAATAGCAGACGCGGGGCAAACGTCAATCGCGGAGATGGAATCCGAACCGTAATTCGAACTAACAGGCTTTGACCTCCGAGGAATTCTCAACTGGAACCAAGAATGGTATATCATATAAGAACATTCTCTTGTGAGACTATATATTAGCCTGCTTCTGAAACGACGGAACCTTCTTTAGAGAGAGGATGGGCAACATGGATGCTCTCTTTGTCGACAAGTCAATGGCCATGAGGCTTGAATTGGCCGAAGCGAGAATGACCGCGCGATACGCGTGGTCCTACGCAAGCCTTTACCCGGGCTCGGGAGCATGCGCTACTCCGGTCGCCGGAGGGTATGTCGCCTTCGCCGGAAGCCAGTCACCTCTAAGCCGGGCCACAGGCATGGGACTTCGCAACCCGGTAAAAGCCGCCGAACTGGACATGGTTGAGGACTACCTAAGATACCGCGGTGCCCGTCCAACCATAGACATTTGCCCCTTCGTAAACGAATCGTTCCTAGAGCTTATAGGAAACCGTGACTATAAAGTGTTCCATTTTCTTAACCAGTACGTAAAGCCGCTCATCCCAGGGCAACCCGAATATACCGACTTTGGCTCGGGAATTACCGTCACTCCCATGCAGCAAAAGAGCGATGGGGATTTGCAGCTCTGGAGCCGTACCGTCGCCCGTGGATTTGCGGGAACCGATGACGACGCCCTTACCGACATCGACGTGTTCCGATCTATGTTTCGCACCCTCGGAATTGTCTGCTTCTTGGCTAGAGTTGACGGTGAAGTCGCCGGAGGCGGTGCCCTCAAGGTCTTGGACGGGACCGCGCTGCTTTCCACCGCCAGCACTCTCCGTGAGTTCAGGCGTAATGGGGTTCAATCGGCGCTCTTGAAGGCAAGGCTGTCCGCGGCCGCTGAGGCCGGATGCGATTTAGCCGCGGTCATGACACAGCCGGGCGATCCTGCGCAAAGAAATGTCACTCGCCACGGATTCAGTATGGCGTACGCTAGAATGACAATGGTGTTAGGACCAAAAGATTTGATATAGTCGCTCGCTTACTCAAACTTAATCCTTGCCACTCCCAGTAGGAAGAACACTAGGCTGAACCCAACCAACACGGTCAGTGGCAAGTACATGGCAGATACACCTGCGCCTCGAGCTACCACATCGTCAAGGGCGAGCATCGCCCACGCCTGGGGCGTGAACTTGCCGATGACCCGCATGGTCTTTGGTACAACCTCCAATGGCCAATAACATCCTCCCAGCATGCATGTGGCCGTTATTACTATGGGACTAAGGGCCTGGAGCTGGGCAGTAGTCCGGACAACCGTGGACATGAGAATTCCAAGCCCGGTTACACACAACAAGAATACTCCCAAAATCGCGGCTACTAGCCACGGTCTGGGACCGTAGTCTATCCCAAACAAAAACCTGCCTGAGAGAAACAAGACAGCCACCTGGATCGCGCCGACAACGTAGGCCCCCAGTATCTTTCCTCCTAGAATACTCCCGCGGGAAACCGGAGTTGTAAGGAGCCTTCCCCAAGTACCGTCGTGCCGTTCCTGCAGGATGTCCCCAGCTTGAAATATGACCGTGAACATGGTGAACATCAAGAACAAGCCAATAGAGAAGTGGGAACGTCCCATGACGTCGGATCCTTCCTTCACCGGTTGCCGGATAGCCCTCTCGTAAGAAGCAAACACAGCAGGTCGTTCTCTCAAATCCCTGAGGGCGCCCAACGCAACTGCCTCAGCATCGACCTTTAAGCCAAGCGAACCGGCGGTCTCTTCGGTTATAGCCGAGACGGCGCTTAACAACGCGTATTGGGACACGGTCTTGTCGATGGCCGCGCCCACAGTCATGGCCAGCTTGGAAGTGGAAAGGCTTATGACCTGCACAGATAACGGATTGGGCCCGGTCGCGGATTCCTCAAACCCGTCGGGAAAGACGTAACCCACTTCAAGGCTCCCTTCTCGAATGCCGGCTCTGATATCGTCCTCGCTCATATCCGATACCGAGTAAGCGCCTGCCGATGCAAGCTCAGTCACGATTGCCTTAGTAAGCAGGGTGCCATCTAGATCGGCGACGCCCACGGGGATCTTAGAAGGTCCCCCGTTCCCCGTTGTCCCGAAAACCATCCCAAAAACTCCGGCGAAAAGCAGCGCCATACCTATCATCACGACGAGAAAGGACTTCTCCTTCCAGGTCTTTAGGAGTGATAACCTCGCAACGTGCATCATGCCACTCGAGTACCTCCCATTCCAACCGCACACGCTAAATACGTTAAGAAGCCGACAAAGCCCAGACCGCCTTTCCCTTCGGTCGCGCTACTCCAATCGCATACGAAAGAGCCCTACGGCGAGGAACGCGGCGCCCATGGTGATCAAGACGAACATAGGTTGAAGTACGCCGGCTAAACCTTGCCCTTCCATGAGGGCGAGAAAACCCTGAAGTCCCCACCGTGTCAACGTGAGTTTGCTCATCGCATGAAGTATCGCGGGGAACACGTATATCGGCGTCTGGCAGCCCCCTAGAAATGCCATGACCTGCACGCCTACGTTCTCCAACGCATCGGCCATACGCTCTGTCTTGGCTAGAGCGCCGATCAGCATCGCGAACCCGGTGGCGGCAAACGACAATGTCACCGCCATACCCAGAACTGCCGCAAGAGGACCGCCCCAGTCCACCTTGAGCACTCCCCATGTAAAGCCGATTAAAACGAGCATCTGCAGTAGGCAGATGAGGAAAGTCGCAAGCGTCTTCCCAAGAAGGATGTCGGCCTTGGTCGCCCTTGTCGCGAACAACCTCATCATGGTCTTGGTTTTCCGCTCTTCAATGATGGACTTCACGCCGAGCATGCCCCCGTACAACACAAACATGGTGGACATCCCCGCGGTGTAGTACTGGAGAGAGCTAATCCAAGTCGCTTCCACCGCGCTTTGAGCCAACACAGTCCTGGACGCCAGTGTCTGCTCGGTGACCCGGCCGGCCACTTGAGAAGCGAGATTAGCCATGGTATCCCGGCCCAAAGCGACCTGAGCTTGGGATGCGGCCGCCGCCATAGCCTCTATGACACTGCCGGTGGCCGCGTAGACAGCTGAGTACTGACTGGCAAAGGCATCTACGATACCCCTGACTATCTCCGGGCGGACCGAATCCGCGGGGTCTCCCAACACCGCGATTTCCAAGGTTTCGCTGCCGCTCTGACCGGCGAGCACCTGAGGAAGGATCACCGCGCAGGCCGCTTCACGCTCCAATACAGCGTTTCTGGCGTCATCGGCTGTGGGCACATGAACGAGATTAATAAGATCTTCTATCTCCGAAGAGGTGAAGGTCTCCCGTAAGTAGACGCCGAGCTCCCCGCTGCCCGGGTCCACCAGAGCGACGTTGAAGGCAGCGATGCGATCTCCAGGAGTGAACATCGGGCTTAGGGCAGCTCCGAGGATCACGATTAGGATCAGCGGCATGGCTATGATAAGCGCCAGCGCTTTGTAGTCGCGGGCAACCGTCTTGACGTCTTTGATAGCTATCTCAAGGGCTCTCATCCTGACCCCCCTAGTCTCTAAGCGCTCTGCCTGTGAGATTTAGGAAGACGCTCTCCAGGTTTGGCTCAGTTATGTTGACCGATCTCAGCTTGACGCCGCTTCGCGAGAGAATCTCGAAAATCTGAGGCAGCCGCTCGTGCCCGTCTTTCACCAAAACCGTGACTACCCCGCTGCCGTCCGCCACACTCTGCACGCCCGGAAGGTCCTCAATCTCCTTAAGCGCCGGCAGCACGTTCTCTGTGGCCTCTGTGACCTCGATATCTAGTCTGTCAGCGTCGCCGACGGATTTGGCCAGCTCTTCCGTGGTTCCAAGTGCGATAATCTTGCCGTAGTCCATGATGGCGACGCGGTTGCACAGATGCTCGACCTCTTCCATGTAGTGGCTGGTATAGATGACCGTCACACCCTCTGAGTTAAGTCTCAGGACGGTATCGAGAATGTGGTTTCTTGACTGGGGATCGATCCCGACGGTCGGCTCGTCCATTATTAGGAGTTCGGGTTTATGGAGAAGGGCCGCTCCGATGTTGATGCGCCGCTTCATACCTCCTGAGTACGTGTCAATCCGGTCATCTGCCCGGTCAGAGAGACCGCAGTAGTCCAGAGCTTCCTTGACCCGCTCTGAAAGAAGGCTTCCTCTCAATCCGTACATGCGTCCCCAAAACATCAGGTTTTCCTTAGCCGTCAAAGAGGGATACAGCGAGACATCCTGGGGCACTAATCCCAGCACCCTCTTGATTTCCGCGGACCCCTCCGTCACTTCCGCGCCTTTTAGGCTGATGGAGCCCGCCGTAGGTGTCAGCAATCCGCACAGCATGGAAATCGTGGTCGACTTTCCTGCTCCGTTGGGTCCGAGAAGTCCGAATACTTCTCCGGTAAGAACCGAGAAACTCACGTCGTCCACGGCAGCCTTGTTCTTGAACTCTTTTCGAAGGTCGGTCACTTCCAGGAAAACCATAAATCTTCCCCCAAGGTGTTGTTGAGAAACGGCACTATTTAGTTATACAAGGTTTTCTGGCAAAGGTCTCGTTTATCTAGAACAGCGGCTGATGTTGGCGGGACAAAACCCTTAGACAGGCTTCGAAACCCACACAAGTTCTCTTTTTGACTCTCACGTCCAAAACACGGAGAATGTGACTAGGAGGTCTTACCTATATGACACGGAACACTACTGATTGCACTAAACGCATACCTGCAAGATCCGCACGCGTGAAAATCGCGTTAGCGGTGTTGCTCATACTTACAACACTTTCTGCAGCTGCATGCTCGCCCAAGCCCAAGCCTGTGGAACTAGCAGACTCGGATCTCAAGGCCAGGGCAGAGACTTTGATCACCCTTCTCAGCGATTCCGAAGATATGAGCGCGGACGTAGTTGAAATGTTCTCGTCTCAGATGGCCCGGTCTGTCCCCACTGAAACCGTAAAGGAGTTGTGGCCAGGGCTGGTCAGTCAGTTTGGAGAGTACAAGGGCCAAAGGAGTGTCAGCGTGACCGGAGAAGCGGGCTACAAGACTGTCTACGTCACTTGCGCCTTTGAGACCGGCAATGTTAACTGCAAGGTGGTATTCGACAAAGCGGGTTTGGTAGCCGGACTGTGGATTGTACCGATCGAATCGGAAACAAGCGAATATACCCCTCCCGAATACGCTGATGCCAGGTCTTTCACCGAGACCCAAGTCACGATAGGGCAAGGCGAATGGCAGCTACCTGGCCTTTTGGCAGTTCCCGAGGGAGACGGTCCTTTCCCCGCCGTGGTCCTGGTGCACGGTTCAGGACCTAACGATATGGATGAAACTATCGGACCAAACAAGCCTTTTAAGGATTTGGCGGGAGGATTGGCAAGTCAAGGCATAGCGGTACTCAGGTACGAGAAGCGGACTTACGAACACCAGGCCCGAATGACCCAGCTGACACCGTCCATCACGGTTCACGAGGAAACAATCGAGGACGCCGCGCTGGCTGTCAGTCTCTTGAGATCCGATGCGTGTATCGACCCTGACCGTGTGTTCGTCCTTGGCCACAGCCTTGGAGGGATGCTATCTCCCAGGATCGCGGCGGAATCTCAGCCGGCCGGCCTAGTAATGTTGGCGGCAAACGCAAGAAGCCTTCCCGACCTCGTAGAAGAACAGTTGAATTACCTCGCTACCGTGGACGGCACCGTCTCCGCGGAAGAAGCAAGCCAAATAGCGTCTGTTAAGGCTGCGTGCGACAAGATCCGCGCCGGGCAACTCGAGAAGAGCGAAGTGGTGCTCGGGGCCGGCAGCGCCTACTGGGCGGACCTGATGGCATACGATCCGGTAGCGATGGCCCAATCCATGGAATTACCTATGCTTATCCTTCAGGGAGAGCGCGATTACCAGGTCACCATGACCGATTTTGGCCTCTGGCAGGAATCGCTCAAGGATAGCTCGGACCGGACCTTCAAGTCCTATCCGACACGAAATCACTTGTTTATCGCCGGAACCGGCAAGAGTGTGCCCGCTGAGTACGAAGTACCGGGACATGTGGACGAGGAAGTCGTAGACGATATAGCGCAGTGGATCAAGAACCAGTAGGAGCAAGGTAACGCTGTCCTGCTCGAACCGGATTCTGTCTATCTCTGTCCGAACGTTATCTATCTTTGTCTGGACACCATTTCAGCTCTAACCGGACGCTACCCCGCTCCAACGCTGTGGACTCCGGCTCTATCCAAACGCGGTGGACGCTGTCCGGATGGTTGCAGCTTCTTTCCGTTTCTCCCACTACTAGGCTGCCTTATGTAAACTATGTAAACTGATGCGTGACTATAGCTGCACCTCTCAGCTCATTCGTAACTATAGTTGCACATCGCGGCCTGTCTGCAACTACAGTTGCGGATAAATTTACATAACGCGCAGCTTCACCAAATGGCGCATCGGAAGTCTCAGCTATCAGCTTATCCGAATCTACGATCGCACTTGTCCAGCGTCCCCGGTTCCGCCAGTCGCCGCAGGAGCTTCCTTCCGATAGCGTTCGGCCAAGTCAGGATAGGTCGCGATCTCATCAGCACCCTTTGCGGTTAACTGATACCGGCCACGAGCGACTCGCTCAAACCAACCGTAGTAATTATTGTATAGTATGGACGCCGTTTTCTGCCCTGTGCCCGCCTGCCTCAACCGCAAGGGCGACGTGGTTCCCATAGCCTGGAGGAAACACGCTATCTTTATGGAGGTCTCCCTGTAAGCGGTGACCAACTTTCGACCGGTGCTGCCGCCCACGTTGAAATCCCCGGATCGGGATGCGGCTTCGTCCAGGATGGCCCGGCGGATATCTTTCCTACGCCTGGGCGTACGAA
>DAIRWA010000083.1:0-6953 GCA_036802545.1 Bacillota bacterium
GCGTGCAACTGGCGTACAGCTTCATCTTCTGGCATCCTTACCGCCGCCTGCGCGACATGACCAAGGCCTTCTCCATCCTAGATGAAGCGTCCCAAGGCGATGCGAAAGTATACGCGTCCATGCTGAAAGGTTTAGAGACCGGCATTATCGCCGACCTCGATGTGTTGACCGGCTCGCCTCTTGAGAAGAAGATACGCGAGGATGGACTCCTAAAGGGCGACTACCGGCATTACACTTACGGTTTCACACACACTTCTACCCGCGTCGCCTACTTTTTCCTGCGCGGCTACAAGAAGATACGATCGGTGGCTCAGAATTTGTCCAATACGAAGCAGAGGCCCAAGGTCTAGGTGTCACGTCCGGCAACGAGGCGAAGCGCGGCCTGTGTGCTTGCTGCCCTGAAGCGACGCCGGCGCGGCCACGGGGCCTCTCGGTAGTGACACTGGGTAACGGCGTGCAAGCCAAGTAGCACGGCTCCTCTTAGGGGGCCTCTCGTTGGCAGGATGGCAGGACATAGGGCGTTTGCTGTAGAAATTCTTTGTAGGCGCGCCTAGTTGCCAAAGTTAGGAGCGAAGCGCATGACTAAGCCCCCATACCTTACCTGGCACACCCAAGGCCGGCACGTTCTATACGACGATTACACCGGAACATGGCGAGTCGAAGGCTCCCTGCCCGTTTCCGATCGTCCGCTAACGCTCCTGGGGACTTACGGCTCCGTTTCGGACCAAGATGACGGTAACGCGATTGACTTGTCCCGGAATAACCTCTTGATTCGCGGCGATAACCTATTGGCGTTGAACGCCCTCCTCCCCACACTCGAGGAGAAAGTGGATCTCGTGTACATCGATCCGCCATTCAACACCGGGCGAAACTCGGGCCAATATGCGGACAACCTGGACCATGGACTGTGGTTGTCCATGTTCGCGGAACGCGCCGAACTTGCCAAGAAGTTTCTCCGTCCGGGAGGCGTATTCTCGGCACACCTCAACACAGTGGAGCAACCCTACGCAAGAGTGATCCTAGACGAGCTGTTCGGACGGGATCGGCTGATAAGCCAGGTATCCTGGCAAAGGGCGCCTGACAGAACTCTCTTAGGACAGGGTTCGTCGATCTTAAACGATTGCCTCGAGTACATTCTCATCTATTCCAACGGGACGCTTAGAAACGACTTGCCTCAAGCCGTTAAAGAACAGCCCCTATCCTGGACGACTCTCCGGAGTTACTCTAGACTCATCCGGATATCAGAAGAACGCGACAAGGTTTCGGAATTCATAGACAGCTCCGGCAACAAAGTAACCATCTACAAGCACGATTGGTTCTCGATGGAGCCCGCGGGCCTAGACAACTTAAGACAAGCATTCTACCAGTCATGGCGCGTGATGGCCCCATTCTTCTCCCAGCTCAGCCGGCTTACCAACCAGCAGCGGGAAAGCACTTTCCAACAGCAGCTCCTTGCCCGAATGCCTGAAAGGGACTGTCTGTACTCGGCAGATTTCATCCAGCCCAAAGGCAAATACAAAGGGCCGCGCACTCGGTACTACCTAAACAATCAAGTAGTCCTGTTCTTGCGGGATGTCGCGGAGCTTAGGGGCTACCGGGCAGTGCGGGTCTCAGACATGAGCAACTTGTGGACTCACGACGAAGTGCCCGTTACGGGTATCGCCAAGGAAGGCGGAGTTGCCCTAAAGCGAGGGAAAAAGCCGGAGCGTCTGCTAATGCGTATCATAGATACCTTTAGTCTTGAAGGCGACTTGGTCGTCGACTGTTTCGCTGGCTCAGGCACCACCGGCGCCGTCGCCCACAAACTCAAGAGACGCTGGGTTATGGTTGAGGCAAACGAGGAATCCTTCGCAATGTGCCAAAAGAGAATGAAAGCTGTGATAGACGGCAAAGACAAGAGCGGCGTCACTCGCGCGGCCGACTGGAAAGGCGGCGGGGGCTTTAGGACTCTGCGAGTGTGATACCATACGTCTATGCCGACGATATGTCGACGTAATTAAAGGAAGCGAGCCGCTACTTCCGACTCGCTTCCTTGAGACTACCTTCTCAAATTACCTTCTAGAACGAGTACTGAACCTGAACCGATGCCCTAATCGTCAAGGAACCCGGCTCGATGGGAGTTGACGCTCCTTTCGCGGAGTCCATCATCATGCTGCGTTCTACGACCGGGCTTACGTTGGAATATCCGTCAGAGATCGTGTAGACGGAGATTATGTTGACTCCGGCCGCTTTGGCCATGATTTCCGCTTTCTCCCGCGCGTTCTTCACGGCCTCGGCAAGAAGCGCGTCCTGTTGGGGCTTGGGATCCAGCAGTCCGAAGCTGATGCCACCAATGTTGTTAGCTCCGGCTTCAGTCGCAGCGTCGATCACGGGACCGATATTGGCTATGTCCTTAAGGCGCACTATCACGTTGTTGCTGCACCTATACCCGACAAGCACCTGCTTGCTGTCCCTTTCGCCTTGCCATTCGTACACAGGATGCAAGCTGAAGTTTGACGTCTGGATGTCGTCCTTTGCGATACCCTTAGCGACCAGCGCGTTGATAACCGCGGTCATCCTTCCCGCGTTGTCCTTTTGGGCGTCCTGGGCCGTCGCGGCCTGGGTCTGTACTCCGAAAGTGATGGCAGCCATGTCGGGTTTGACCTGAAGCAACGCTTCACCGGTCACAGAGATGAGTCTAGGAGACGCGGGGTCTTCCGCCAACGCAGTCTTGGGAAGAGCCGAACCGACAGCCAATGCTAGAGCCAAGAGAACGCCTCCTGCCAAAAGACAATTCCTAAGAATTTTGGGGGACACTTTAGATCACTCCTTAGTGTGCAAACATCTGACTTGTCTCTTCTGACGCCGAACTGATCTTTATGTTCCATGATTATGGAAGAATAAACCCTTTGCCTGCTTTAAGGATGATAAGGTGGCTGCAACGGGCTGGCGTGGCCGGCCTTTCCTTGACGTTGGGGTTTTGGGGCGTGAGAATACTTTGTGAGAGCTCTACAGGAAATATGCCGGAAAGGGGCCCGATGAGTGGAATTCCTAAGCCCTGCCAAAGAAGCGTCCGCCGAGTACATAGTCAAACGATCCAGATTCATAGGGACTGCCTCGCCGGCCTTCTCGGAGAGTGAGGCTGAAGCCTTTGTCTCTTCCATCAGGGCAAAGTATCCCGATGCCACCCACAACGTCTACGCCTACTCCGTGGGCTCCGGCACTCCGCTGGACAGGCTCAGCGACGATGGCGAACCAAGAGGCACAGCAGGATATCCGGTCCTGGACGTCATCCACAAGCGCGGGCTAAAGAATGTTGTGTGTGTCGTGACCAGATATTTCGGAGGAACACAGCTAGGCGCGGGAGGACTCTTAAGAGCGTATGGCAAGACGGCTAATCTCGCTCTGGACGAAGCCGGAGTCATGAAGTACGCGCATCACATGCTGATGAAAATCCGCCTGGCTTACGATCAATATGGGCGTGTCCAGCGCGAGCTTGAAAGCCGTGGATGCGTGGTCTTAGCCGTTGATTACGGGGAAGCTGTTACGATTGAAGCCTACGTCAGAAATGACGACACACAGCTTGTCTCCGAGAGGATCATGGACCTTACATCTGGCAAAGCCGAAATAAGCGTCTCGGAGGGAAAGCCCATTCCCTTCCCTGTTCAGTAAGAGGAGGCCGGGAGATATGGACTCAAAGATAGTTATCAGACGGGCTCGACCGGAGGATGTGCCAGAGCTTCAGTCTTTCACGCGAAACACCTTTACGTGGGGAGACTACGTTGCCGATGCGTTACCGGAATGGTTGAACGAACCGGGAGACCTATGGGTAGCCGATGCCGCCGGAAAACCCGTTGGAGTAAACCACGTTAGGTACCTATCTGAAGATGAGGCCTGGTTCGAGGGTGTCAGGGTCCATCCCGATTACAGGCGGCTAGGTATAGGAAGACTGCTGACCGAAACATCCATCCGCAAAGCAAGGGAACGGGGCGCCAGACTCGTGAGGGTAAGCATCGATGGCGACAACTTTCGGTCCCAAGGCATGAGCCAATCCATAGGGTTCATTCTGGTAGATGAATTAATCGACCTACATAAGGAGTTGCCTGCGGGCCTGGCCACTGCAGCGGACCAAACCGCGATTGACGGTATCACCGTGGTAGCCGCTTCCCCATCGGACGCGGGACTTCTCGCCGAAGAGGCAGCAAAATCCATAGCGTACATCGGCTGCGATTATACGTGGAGAAAGGTCGGCAAAAAGTCGGTACTGACCGACTTGACCAACGGGGTCCGAGTGATGATGGCCAAGGATGCCGATGGCGCGATCAGAGGCGGAACGTGGTTTGGGTCGTTCTTTGTGGAGCCCGATAACGAACAAGGCGGCCGTATGACTGTCATGGCCGAACTGGGCAGCATCTTTGGGGACGAACCCGCTATCCGCGTCCTGGTGCATTGGGCGGAAAATACCTTGGCGGAAAAGCGTGAACGCGATGAATTACCCGCAGCCAAACTGTTTGCGAACTGCAGGAAAAGCATCCCCGCACGATCCATTCTGCCCACTCTAGGTTTTCGGCCCGAAGAACACGGGCTCGGCTTATGGGAGCTTAGCCTGCTTGTGCGAGAATAGGTGCGACGACATATACGACATACACGTATCAGAGACCATAATCGGAGGCTTAACACATGAACTCCAGTGACCGCCAATTTGAAGAACAACGACTGGGACTAGTCCTGGAGGAAATACGCAGGCAAATATCCCGGCGGCAGGCATCCCTCGATAAAGAGGAAAAGACCAACGCCGAGGCAGTTAAGCTCGCATGGGAAGAAGAAATTCCGGTAGCCGCGCGCGAGTTTGAGGACATGGTAGCCATGGCAGCCGAGACCGAACGGATGACCAATTACCTCCAATACAGGGCTTTGTCTACGGGAATCCTGCGTAGGCTCGAAAAGCTCCGGTACTCGCCGTATTTCGGTAGAATCGACTTTCGTGAATCCGCCGACAAGGAGGCAATCCGGCTTTACATAGGCATTTCGTCTCTTGTCCATGAAGATTCCGGAGAGCACCTGGTTATTGACTGGCGCGCGCCTGTGTCCAGCATGTTTTACGACTACGAACTAGGACCCGCCCAGTACAAGTCACAGATTGGGACTGTCTATGGCGAACTTCTTCTAAAAAGACAGTTCCGGATAGAAAACAGCGTGCTGAAGCTCATGTTCGACAGCAGCCTGAAAATAGACGACAAAATCCTGCAAGAGGTGCTGGGTAAGGCCTCGGGGGACCGGATGCGCACCATCGTGAACACTATACAGAAAGAACAAAACCAGATCATCCGCAATGAAGACCGAAAAGTGCTGGTAGTACAGGGCGTCGCGGGCAGCGGGAAAACGTCAATAGCACTGCATAGGGCAGCTTACCTGCTGTATCGCCACCGGAACACGGTGAAATCCGAGAACATAGTCATCTTCTCCCCCAACCAAGTTTTCGCCGACTACATTTCCGCTGTCCTTCCGGAACTGGGAGAGGAAAACGTGGCTCAGACCACATTCCGGGATTTCGCTCGCGCCTTTCTCGGGCATGACCTGGTGTTCGAAGATGTCCATGCCCAGCAGGAATACCTGATAGCCAACAGGGGGCCGGCGCTTCCCACAGAAGTACGGGACAAAACAGACTCGGCGAGCCACACCAAAGAAGACTACGACACCCGACTTGCGGGAATCCGGTGGAAGTCCTCGGCGCCTTTCATACAAACCATGAAAGATTATGCAGCTTACCTCGCCAAATCGGTGAAGCTTGAGCCGGTGGTGTTCAGAGACACCGTCGTCGCCTCAAGAAAGGAACTTCAAGACCTCCTAAACTTAGATTACAGCTACATGCCCCTCCATAGAAGATTGGACAAAGTAAGGCGCAGAGTATTGTGGCTCCTCCGCCCTCTAGAGCAGAATAGGCGGAAAGAAGTGGCCAAGGACCTGGCCGAAAATCCTGAGCGCGAGTTCTACTTCGAGTCTGAGATTCCTTCAGTCGCTCGTGTGCAGACCGCCGCCGAGTTCCGGACGATCAAGGAAAAGCTCGATGCCTGGGCACTGCGGGACACGTTTGACGAGTACCTGCGCCTTTGGAAGGACGATGCCGTGTTCCATGCGATATTCGACGGGAAAGAGTTGCCGTCGGCCTACGAAGAAATCCGTAAGCAGACTGTGAAGCGACTGTCCTCCAATTTCGTTTCCTATGAGGACTTGGCCCCCTTACTACTGCTTAGGGGCCTGCTGGAAGGCATGTTGGACGGACCTCCCGAGATGGAACCTGACGGAGAACAGGTTCGACGGGCCCCCTCCTTCTCTCAGGCTCGACACGTGATACTGGACGAAGCCCAGGACTACAGCGCTGTGCAATACCAAGTGCTGAAAGAGGCCTTTCCCGAAGCGAGTCTGACCATTCTGGGAGACCTGAATCAGTCTGTCCACCCGGGCTTCGCGATCTCGGGGTACGACGTCATTGGCAAGGTCTTCGAGGACAAGAATTCTGCTCTGATCACCCTCAACAAGAGCTACCGTTCGACTAGGGATATTGCCCTGTTCGCCAAGGCTTTGTTACCTGAGGGTGAGTCGCTGGAAGCGTTGGAGAGGTCGGGTCCTCTGCCGAGGCTATTTGTGACGTCTGCGAGCCCGATCAGTGAGAGCATGCCTTTGAGTGGATCTGGCTACACTTACAGCCACGGACAAGATCGACTACTTTCACAGATCGCCCGGGATCTGGAATCCTTGTCTCGCGAAGGTTTCAAGTCGATCGCCATCATATGCAAGACCGCAACCGAATCTCAGCTGGTGTACGAAAGACTTAGCCAATTGCGTGAGCAAGCTCAGTCAGGCCCGATATCCTCGAACGAGGGCCCACCAAGTCACGACCGGCAGAGTCACGGTCAACGGACCGGCGATGGCGAACTGACTGCCGGAGACGCACTAAATGCCGATGACACACT
>DAIRWA010000084.1:0-6951 GCA_036802545.1 Bacillota bacterium
GTCAAACGACACCTTCTATTGCGGCGGATCCACTAAAGTGCTTTCTGAAACCCTTTACTGTCACGTTGAATCAGGTCACGGAAGTCAGACCTTCGCCGAGGTCATCAAGAATTCGTGCAACGTTGGGTTCATCCAAATCGCCCTCAGGACGGGCTTGGGAAACTTCTACAAGTACCTTGACCTTTTTGGGGTCACCTCGGCGACGGGAGTTGATCTGCCGGGTGAGGTCTCGGGCATCCTACCTGCGGAAGAAAACGCCACAACACTAGATCTAGCCTGCATGTCGTACGGTCAGACACTGCAGCTTACGCCCCTACAGCTGATCAGTTCGATTTCCGCGATCGCCAACGGGGGCTATACTGTGGTGCCCCATATAGTAAGGCAAGTAACCGACGCGGACGGGAACGTTGTGGAGGAAAAACCGTCATCTAAGGTGCGGCAGGTCATAACGAGAGAGACATCGGAAGAACTTAGGGCAGCTTTGGAGCTGGTGGTATCAGAGGGAACCGGAAAGCTCGCGTATGTGCCCGGATATCGCTTGGCGGGCAAGACCGGAACCGCCAACAAAGTGGTGAACGGCGTGTTGGTCCAGGGCAAGTACATGGCATGGTTTATCGGTTTCGCTCCGGCCAACGATCCCAAACTGGCGTTCTTAGTTATGATAGATGAGCCCAAAGGCGCCTATTACGGCGGACAGATCGCCGCTCCGGTGTTTTCCGGCGTCATGCGAGATGTCCTTAGGTATCTTGAGGTGCCGCCCCAGGCTGAATCGGCAGATCCGTCGGAATCAGAGAGGGTAGTCGTTCCGGACCTAACAGGAAAGGACTTAGTGGCGGCTCAAAGCGAGCTCAGGGAGATTTCCCTTGCCGGCAGAGAGGAAGGTCCGGGCGACAAGGTAAGGCGGCAGTTCCCTGTGGCGGGTGTCAAGGTTCCCAAGGATACCGTGGTGATCCTATATACAGAGGATGATACGGCTCCACCCGAAGGCCTGGTAAAAGTGCCTACTCTTCTGGGATTAGGGCTGACTCAGACCCGGCAGAGCCTGTCCGAGGCAAGCCTTATCCTTAGCGCCCAAGGGAGCGGGTTTTGTGTCCAGCAAGATCCTGAACCGGGGGAATTGGTGCCGCCGGGTACGTCGGTAAAGGCTATTTTCCGTATGGATGTCGGTCAGTAAGATTAGGGATGGAGGCTATCGGATGAGATTATCGGAATTGCTGGCAGGGGTTCCCGGCGCCAAGGTTTGCGGCGAAGCCGAAGTCACGGGCATATCCTACGATTCCCGAAAGGTTATGCCTGGGTATGTCTTTGTGGCCATAAAAGGCGAGCAGACCGATGGGCACCGGTACATATCTCAGGCAATTTCGAGAGGCGCTTCCGCCGTAATTCTAGAGGCTCCCTCCACCGTAGACCACGGGCTCGAGGCGGCAACGGCGGTGGTGCCGGATAGCAGATCCGCTCTTTCAGCCGTTTCAAAGGTGTTTTTCGGCGACCCCAGTTCCGAGCTCCTGGTTGTCGGAATAACGGGGACAAAAGGCAAGACGACTGCCTGCCATTTGACCAAGAGCGTTCTGGACGCTTGCGGGGAGAGGACAGGTTTAGTAGGCACGGTCCATAACATTGTGGGAGACGAGGTCAGGCCAGTTGTACGCACCACGCCGGAATCCTCGGACCTCCAAGAACTTTTCCGGGACATGCTTACGTCGGGCTGTACAGCGGCGACTATGGAAGTCTCGTCCCACGCATTGGCTCTAGGGCGTGTGGAACACATAAAGTTTGACGCCGCCGTATTGACCAACATTGGAAGGGACCACTTGGACTATCACGGCACGGTAGAACGTTACATGGAGACGAAGGCACGCTTGTTCCATGGTCTCGGAGCGTTGGGCGAGAAAAACCGGGCGCTTCCTCCTGTTTCGATCTTGAACGCCGACGACGATAGTTATCGGTATTTCCGAGAAAAAGTAGAGTCGTCTCTGGTGACTTACGGGATGTCTTCAGAGGCCGATGTGCGGTGTGCGGATGTGAGCTTGGACGGTAAGGGAAGCCGATTTGTCCTGGCTATGGGGAATTGGAAAAAGTATGTCCGGCTGAACCTTCCGGGAAGGTTCAACGTTGCTAACGCTTTGGTGGCGGCCGCTATTGGCTATGGATTCGGAATGGACAAAGAGGCTATCGTACATGGGCTGGAGACCTGCCCGCCGGTTCGGGGGAGGGTCCAACCTGTGCCGGAAGCCGAAGAATTCTCGGTCTGGGTGGATTACGCCCACACTCCGGAAAGCCTCAGGGGAGTATTGGAAGCTGCCAGAGAGATGACCGAAGGAAGGGTTATCGCGGTTTTCGGTTGCGGCGGGGATAGAGATAGAGGGAAACGACCCATAATGGGTCAGGTGGCAGCCGGACTGTGTGAACTCACGATATTGACCAGCGATAATCCAAGGACCGAGGATCCGGAAACCATTCTCGACCATATCGAAGAAGGTTTCGAGTCAGCCGCAAATGAAGCCGACCACCTTCGCATAGCTGACAGGCGGGAGGCCATCAATGAGGCCGTGGCCAGGGCAAGACCCGGCGATATAGTGGTCGTCGCCGGTAAGGGGCACGAGACTTATCAAGTCAACGGAGATCACACAATCCATTTTGATGATGTGGAAGAGGCTCGAGAGGCGATCCTTAGGCGTGAAGGAAGGGAAGTCAGGTGAGGGCTTATCCTCTATGGGAGATAGCCGAAATAATCGGCGGCAACATCATCCGGGGGGACCGGAGACGACCCATAACCCGGGTCGAAATCGATTCTCGGAAGGTTAACCCTGGGGATTTGTTTTGGTGCATCCAAGGGGATAGGGTCGATGGACACGGTTTTGTGGCCGATGTCGCTCAAAAGGGCGCCGGCGCCGCGATAATCGAACATCCTGTAGATCTGCCCGAATCCTCTTACATATCTCACGATTTTGGCCTGGTGAAAGTAGACTCGACCGTAAGGGCCATAGGCATTCTCGCCAAGGCGTATCGAGCCGAGCTGCCGGCCTCTGTCATCGGGGTTACGGGAAGTATCGGTAAGACCAGCACCAAGGACTTGGCCGGCTCGGTTCTATGTACCCGCTTTTCCACTTACAGAAACCCTGGAAATCTAAACTCCCATATCGGTCTCCCCTTGGCCGTGTTTGGAATGGACTCGTCCTACAGGTACGCCTTTTTGGAAATGGCAATGAGGAAAAAAGGCGAGATCACGGAACTGTGCGATTTGGTCAATCCCGAGATCGGGATCCTCACCGATATTTCAGATTCTCACCTCGGCGAACTCGGCTCAATTGAGAACATAGCGGAGGCAAAGTCCGAGTTGCTGGCATACCTCCCCGCCGATGGGCTAGCCATCGTGTGCGGAGATAACCCGTGGGTACGAAAGGTGAGTGACAGGGCCAAGTGCAAGACAGTGTCTTATGGCCTGAGCGCCGGCTGCGACTTACGAGGATATGACGTGAAGACTTTGGGGGCGGAAGGTTCGGATTTCGCCGTGACCTACAAGGGCGCCCATTACCGTTTCTCTGTCAAGACGCCGGGGCTTCACCAAGTCCAAAACTCGCTGGCGGCTGTGGCTCTTGGCTTGGAGCTGGGCTTGACCTACGATGAGATTAGGCGGGGATTGGCCTCGGCAAATCTTAGTCCCATGAGGCTTCAAGTTATGGAGTTTCCCAAGATTACGGTCATCAACGATGCCTATAACGCGAGCCCCAAGTCCATGCGCGCCGCCTTGGATCTATTGTCGCAGATAGGGCGCGACCGGAGGCTGGCCGTATTGGGAGACATGTTTGAGTTGGGAGAGAGCGGGCCCGAATCTCACCGGGGAGTGGGCCGTTACGCCGCGGCCAAAGCTACTCATCTGGTCACCATAGGGCAGCTTGGCAGTGAGATCAAAGCAGGTTGGGACGAAGTTTCCTCCGGCCCCTCCGTCCATTTCCCCGACAAGGATAGCGCGTGGGAATACCTGTCCGGGGGACTTATGGAAGGCGACGTCTACCTAGTAAAGGCGTCTCGGGGCATGGGTTTTGAGACTCTCATCGAGTCCTTCAGTAAGACTGGAGCTGATGGGTAAATGGACTGGATGAACACCGCGCTGCCCGTCTTGTCCGGGTTCGTGTTTTCGTGGGTCCTGGGAATAGGCGTAATCCCGCTGCTCAGGCGCCTTAAGGTGGGCCAGCACATTAGGACCGAAGGGCCCAAGTCTCACGCGAAGAAGGCCGGCACTCCAACTATGGGAGGCGTCATCTTCGTACTTGGCACTGTGCTGTCCTTGGCCTTGTACAGGGGCGTTACCAGGACCGTTCCGTTCAAAGAGGAGCTCTTGATACTGGGGTTGTTCGTAAGCTACGGGGCCATCGGTTTCACTGATGACATGAGAAAAGTGCGGGGCGGAAGAAATCTGGGGCTAAAGGCCAGAGAAAAGTTGGCTTTCCAAGTTTTGTTCGCCGTGTTGTTCACCTGGTTTTTCGCCGATAGGAAGGGAGTGTTGATTCCTTTGCTGGGCGGCGAATTTTCTCTGGGAATCCTGTATCCCCTGTTTGCCATATTCATCATCGTAGGCATCGGTAACGGTGTGAACCTTTTGGACGGCCTCGACGGGTTGGCTGCCGGGGTGGTCGCTATCGGTCTTGCCACCTATGCCTATATCGCGAAGCAGGGAGCTTACGCCCTGGGGATGGACATTTCGCCTTTGGCGCTTTCAAGTTTAGGCGCGGTTCTGGGTTTCCTTCTCCATAACAAGCATCCCGCTAAAGTGATCATGGGAGATCTGGGCTCACTGTCTTTGGGCGCCTTGTTGGCCGGGTTGGCAGTGACTACACGCACCGAATTAGTGCTCATATTTGTGGCGGCGATGCCTATCATCGAGAACCTGTCCGTGATTCTTCAGGTAGCCTCGTTCCAACTAACCGGCAAGAGGATACTGAAGATGAGCCCGCTCCATCACCACTTCGAGTTGAGTGGGTGGAAGGAGACGACGGTCGTGTATGTGTTTTGGCTTGCCGCGGCGTTTTTCGCGTTTCTTGGAGTTCTTTCAATGGCATAGGTTTTATGTGGGAGGACCGTGATAGTGAAAAGGCGTACGAAGACGGCCACAAGGCGGAAGCAGCCGGATTTTATATTGCTTTTTTCCGTCCTTACTTTATTGGCCATCGGCATAGTCATGGTCTTTTCCGCCAGTATGGTGCGTTCGGTCAGCTTTTATGGCCACCCCTATCACTTTCTCGTAAGGCAGTTGATATGGGCCGGCATTGGCTTATGCGCCATGTTCTTTCTCATGAACTACGATTGTTGGCGTTACCGCCAGTATATAGTCTGGATCTACGCCCTTTCCCTGATTCTCCTGGTACTTGTGCTCATACCTGGAATCGGACAGGTCAGAAACGATGCCAGAAGGTGGCTTGGGGGTAGTTCACTGGCTATCCAGCCCGCTGAAATAGCGAAATTCACGACGGTTTTGTTCTTAGCGGATAGCCTAGCCAGAAGGTGGCAGAAGATGGGCGATCTGATACGGGGCTTGGGTCCCTATTTGGCCCTTCTCGGACTCACTTTTGTTCTCGTGTTAGCCGAGCCGGATCTGGGGACCGCTATCGCTATAGCTTTTGCGGCCGTTGTGGTTTTGTTTGTCGGAGGCTCTAAGGTGTGGCACCTGCTCGGGCTTGGAGTTCTGGCGCTACCTGTCTTGGGTTGGGCCATTATGGGCGAAGAGTACCGCCGGAAGAGGTTGCTAGCGTTCCTTAACCCTTGGGACGATCCGACGGGGGACGGTTGGAATATCATCCAAGCGTTGTACGCCCTAGGGACAGGGGGGCCTTTCGGAACAGGCATCGGGTATTCAAGGCAAAAGTGGTCCTACTTGCCCGCGCCGCACACGGACTTCATATTCGCGGTTTTGGGCGAGGAAATGGGTTTTGTAGGCACCAGCCTTGTGCTCTTGCTGTTTTTCATCGTCGCCTGGCGGGGTTTTAGGGCTGCCATGGCGGCGCCGGATAGGTTTTCGTGCCTGCTGGCTGCCGGGTTGACTTCTCTTATAGTGATGCAGGCTTTGGTCAACATAGGGGTTGTCAGCGGGTCTCTACCGATTACGGGCATACCACTTCCGTTCATCAGTTCAGGCGGGTCTTCCCTTGTGACAAGCCTGGCGGCGGCGGGTGTGCTCCTTAACATCTCCAGGTACGCTAACCGCTAAGAGGGGGATTTCGTCAATGCGCTTGATCGTAACAGGAGGAGGGACAGGCGGTCATATATACCCTGGTTTGGCAGTGGCCAAACAGACACTCTCCCTTCTTCCCGGCGCTAAGGTCTTGTACGTCGGGACCGCTTCGGGCATGGAATCGGGTATCGTGCCCAGAGAAGGAATACCCTTTCAGCCGGTGAGGTCATCCGGCGTCATGGGGAAGAAAGCCAAAGTAGCTCTCCGGGGCATGATGGAGGCTTCTTACGGTGTTTGGGACGCGGTGAGAGTGATTAGAGCCTTCAAGCCGGATGTCGTCATAGGGACCGGAGGCTACGCGTCAGGGCCTGTGGTGCTAGCGGCGTGGCTCCTGGGAATTCCACGGGCCATACAAGAGCAAAACGCTGTGCCGGGGAAGACCAACAGACTCTTATCCCGCATGGTTCATCGAGTGTTTGCGGCTTTCGAGTACTCGACGCCTCATTTTCCAAAGAGCGCTAAGGTAATGGTTACTGGAAACCCTGTACGGAAGGACCTGCTCGGCGCCTCCAAAGCCGAGGGCCGGAAGCACTTCGGGCTCAGTGGCGAAGACCCCGCCATCTTGCTCCTAGGCGGTTCCAGGGGCGCGAAATCCCTTGCTGAGGCAGGTCTATCTATAGCGAGGAACAATTGTAAGGGGAATTTGATCTTCATCACCGGACGTGACTACTACTCTTCTGTGGTCAGTGAACTTGGCGCCCAACCGGATGACGGCATAGAAG
>DAIRWA010000085.1:0-6902 GCA_036802545.1 Bacillota bacterium
AAAGACCGCGGCCAGGGCAAAAAGACCCGCCAAGAAGGACGTGACGGCGCCGACCACGGCTTCGACTGACAACACAGACACTCCGGCTTCGGACGCGGCTAGGACGTCAAGAAACGCGGCTCCGAAGGCCGCCGGGAGCGACAGAAGAAACGAGAACCGGGCCGCATCTTCCCTGTTAACTCCCGCTAGGAGCCCGGAGACGATGGTAGTACCTGACCGAGAAATGCCTGGTATGATGGCGAATGCCTGAGAAAAGCCCACTTGAACGGCTCTATGAAGGGTCACCGAAGGCATGTCAAGCTGGACGCATGCACCTGCCGGACGATATGCGCGCCTGTTCTTCAGGCCGTTTTCACGCCGCAAAGAAGACCGATAACTGGGATACTCTTGCCCTCGCCGTGGGCGGGCGCTTTCTTGGGCCTCCTCTTCCGCCTTCGGGTCGCGCTTAGCGGTTTGTCTAAGAATGAACCCGGTGATAATGAGACCTACGGCGGCCACGCCCCCTGAACTAAACGAACGCTCCACCAAGTCGCTGAACACGATACCCACGAAGGCGGCCGGTACCGACGCGAGGACAACATACGCAGAGAGCCTAAGGGCTTTCTGTCTCTCTTCGGGCGCCTCCGGGCTGAAAATGGATCTGATGATCCAGGCGATTTCTTTTCGAAGCATAACCAAGACCGCAAATCCGGTGCCCACGTGAAGCATGATGCTAAAGGACAAACCGGGGACACGAAGCCCCAAAATGGTCGAGCCGAGTATCAAGTGTCCCGAGCTGGACACCGGCAAAAACTCGGTGAACCCCTGAATGAGCCCCTGAACCACTGCCTCTAGCACCGTCATGGCATGCCGTCCCTCCGCCTCCCAAGATATTTGCGCCATCATGATACCACGGAAAAAACGTACGGGCTAAAATCGCCAAACGCCACGCCCTAGAGTGCTAGGCGTCTCGTAGCAAACCGGTAATCCGCCTTACGCCTACTATATGAACCCAGATGAGCATTACTACTCCTACCGCCACAGTCAATCCCTCTATGACAAGATTCCAGCTCTCCACAGGAAGCCCCAAGAAGACACCCTCAACGGCAAGTATGGCCGGCAATTGCCACAAAAACATCCAGACCATGGCGATACCCATGGACAAGAACATGGAGGCCAACACCTTGCCCGTGCCGCGTCCGCTTTTTGACGAACCGAACTCTATTTTCATAACGAAATCCGGGTAAGTCACGTCAAGCATGATCTGCACAGACGCCACAACGGCAGCCAGTGAAAAGCCAAGCAGCAAACCTAACCACAAAGAGAATCCGGTCGGAGCAAAGATGTGACTGGCCACTAAAGCGAGGGTTATCACGAGGAACTGAGGAAGCAGGGCGTAGGTCATCTTCGCCCACAAAAGGCTCGTGGCATGGGTGGGATTGCTCCTAAGAAGCCAGAAGCTCTGCCCTTCCCGGCTTATGGAAACCCCGCCCGTTTGGCAGCTGGAGACCGAACCCATCATGGCCGACATCATCACTATCATCACACCCATCGTTGCATTCCTATCTTCAGAGCCCGTGCCAACCGTGCGCATAGTGCTAAAGATGAAGAAACCGAGAGTTATAACGGACACGACTAGAGAATACCAGATAATCGGGTCTCGCGAGACGACTGTAAGGTCCTTCCTAAGCACACTCCAGTAAGTGCCTTTGAGTCCTCCCAGAAGGCTTCGCCTTGAAGCCCCATGTTTCTTAGCCGAACGCCTCTTTCGCTGACCAGTCTCTTCGTTTCGTCCTGCCCACCCTGAAAGATACCAGTGCCCCGATAGCCAGAGTGACAAGAGGGCAACGCCGACCGACGCGCCCAGAAGCGCCAGCGCGTACGGCGTTCCATTCAGCCCGAACCGCGGGTAGGTGCCTAAGACCGCGTTAACCATCCAAGTGCTCGGGAAATACCACGTCTTGGCAAGCTGACTCGCGCTTATCTGTTGCAGCATGTCTGACGGGTTCTGCATCTGGCCCATCTTGGCGCTAAACATCTGACTGGCTATCACGAAGACCACACCGACAAGCGCCGAGCTCACGATGAACAGTTGCTTCATCTTGCGCCCCTGGATGTATCTCATGGCGGCCAATAAGAGCAAAGTCACTATTCCATGGGTAAGTAGCAGCAGAAGTAGGTACCCAAGAATTGAATAAAGGTAAAACAAAGGACCGGCCCCGTTCGCGACTCCCCATCCAATCCAGGGAGGTATCGCGAACACGGCTCCGATAATGAACAGGTACACATAGGACGTGAGAAACTTCGAGGCGAACACGGCTGCAGTAGGAACCGGTTGCATCAGCAGAAACCCTATATCGTCAGACTCATACACCGTCTTGTAGATTATTTGCAGCCCTGTCACAAGCACCATGAAGATAGCGAGAAGGGCGGTGCCCGCCAAGATGTTCACGGTTACATTGTCTATTAGGCCCTGAAAACCGATAAACGTCATGTTCACAAAGTCGAACAAGAGAAAAGCCCCGTAGCCAAGCGCGCCGGCAAAGGCGAGGTATGCGACGATTTGGAGAAGCAAGAGCGCAGCTTTCTTTGAGCCTGTTTTTCCCCCTTGCGGGATGAAGGACCTGATGTCTCTTTTCAGGATAGTCCATACGTAATACATGCTACCGCTCCTGTCCTGACGCGGCCGACTTCTCACCCAGGTGTCTTACCAATTCACTGTACTCTTCGCCGCCTGTTAGTTTCAGGAATAAATCCTCTAGAGAGGTGTCCTCGCCCCCTGTGCCCGGGACAACGCGCTGCCTAAGCTCATCTACAGTGCCTAGGGCCAAGAGACGTCCGTTTTGGATTATGCCTACCCTGTCGCACATTCTCTCGGCTATCTCGAGTATGTGGGTGGAGACAAAAACCGTGCCTCCTTTGTCCGCCAGGTCTCGCAGCACATCCTTCACCAACCGAGCGCTTTTCGGGTCTAGACCAACCGTGGGTTCGTCGAGGAAGAGAACCTTGGGATCATCCAGCAAAGCTGCCGCTAGGCTTACTTTCTGCCTCATACCGTGAGAATACCCACCGAGAAGATCGTCTTGGCGGTCATCCAGTTCAAACAAGTCCAAGAGCTCGGCCATCCTTCTGGCGGCCTTAGCCTGGTCCATACGCCTTAGGTCGGCGACGAACTGGAGCAGCTCTCTGGCGGTAAGCCGTTCATACACTTCCGGGGTATCAGGGACGAAACCTAAGACAGACTTGGCCTTGACGGGATCTAGTTGGACATCAATGCCGCAGATTCTTGCCCTTCCAGATGTGGGCACCAAGAGCCCGCTAAGCATCTTGATGGTGGTGGTTTTCCCGGCTCCGTTAGGTCCTAGGAACCCGAAAACCTCGCCTGCGTCAATCTCGAGAGTCAGATCATCGACAGCCGTCAAATTTCCGTACTTCTTGCATAACCGGTCCGATTGTATCAACTCTTGTATCCCTCCGAGGCTTCTTACGTAGTCTCAACCGGAAGGTAACACTCTAGAGCAATCGCTGGCAATAGTAGAATGGACCGTCATCTCGTTCCAAGGTATATGTCAGCCTCGGGATTGCCGATTGCAGCGAGCCACGGAGGACGTCAACTCTCTCCCTCTTCACCGCCTCCGCCGGAAGCCCTAGATAACACAGGAGTCTTATGACGTTCTCTTAAAAGGGCCGGTATGGGATGAGCTCTCTCTCGTTTGCCCGAGATCGAATCCAGCACTTCACGGTATACATCCAGCGTCCTGGCGGCTATGTCGTCCCAGGTGTACTCCGTCCTGGCCACAAGCCTGGCCGCGGTGGAGAGTCTGTCACGAAGGCCCGAATCGCCAAGAAGGCGACAGATGGCGTCGGCAAGCGACTTGGGGTCATTGGGTGTGACCTTAACACCCGTGGACATATGGTCGACGATTTCCGAAAGCCCACCAGAGTTGCCTACAACGCACGGCGCGCCCGTTGCCATGGCTTCTAACGCGACGATTCCGAAAGGCTCATAAGAACTTGGGAAGCAAGCGGCCCAAGCGTTGGAGTAGAGGGTCTTAAGTCCCTTGTCGTCCAAATGACCGGGGAGTTCCACGACTCGCTTTAGCCCCGATTCCCATACCTGCCTACGGATCTCCTCTTCCAGAGGCCCGCCTCCGGCTATAACCAGTCTTGCCTTTGGAAAGCCCATGACGACCTCTGACATAGCGTCCACCAAGATGTGGGGCCCCTTCTCAGGCACCAGCCTTCCCACGTAGATCACAAGCGGTTCGGGGGACGGGCGTCTTTCTACGGAGAACCATCCGTCGGCGATACCGTTGGGTATGACTCGCACTTTGTCATCTGGGACACTGAAGGTGCTGCAAATCTCGTCCTTCATATACCGGCTGCACCCGATGATTCGCCACGCCTCATAGCACAGCCACCACTCAAGTTCGGAGATGTGCCTTTGCATGGGCGTATGAAGCCCGTGCTGGCGGCCGCATTCGGTAGCGTGGATGGTAACTACTAACGGGAGACCCCAAGCGTGCTTCAAAGCCCTCGCCGCAGGCGCGACGATCCAATCGTGAGCGTGGATCACGTCAAACTGATCCGACCTAAACGTTCTTATGGCCTCCTCAAGGAGGCTTACGTTAAACTCGGCGGCCCAAGTGACGAAATCGGGCGGACTCAGATTGTAAGGCGCCGCCGACACCACCGAAACACCGTGATCGTTCCAGTAATCGGGCTTGCCCGGACCTGTCCTGGTAAGAACCGTCACTTTCGCGCCCAGTCCCACCAATTCCCTACTTAGATGCATCACGTGCCTTCCTAGCCCGCCGACATGGTCCGGCGGGTACTCCCACGCCAGCACTAATACCCTTTCGCTCACATCGCATCCTCCCGGATTGTATATGGTGCCACTCTAGTGGTTTTGCCCAGAAAGCCAGGCTTTATCAGCCATCACTCTCTTCACTAGCCTTCCGCTTATCCCGGCCTTTGACACGTGAGACGCGGAGTAAACGGCATCAAGTGGTGGGGGCTTCCCTGCCCGAGGTCTTGGACACGTAGGACGCGGCTGCCACGCTCCATGCTTGGGCAACAGCGCCACCGGGAGTATGGGGAACGTCTCCTGACGCTACCTCGAATACCGAACCTGTACACGGGTTCCCGTCCACGTCCATGAATCCTGCGGTACTCCTGGAAAGAAGCGCTTGAAAGCTCGCTTCCGGCATCGGAGAATATGCTTTCCGCAGCAAATCGAGGTATGGCCACGCTAACCAAGGCCACGCGGTCCCCTGATGGTAGGCCCGGTCCCGCCGCCCCGGATCGCCCCCGTAGCTCCCGACATAGTCAGGTGACATAGGCGCCAAGGTTCGCAGGCCCACCGGCGTGACCAATGCCCGTGTGGCGGTCTTGGCAACAGCGCGGAGCGTTTCGCGAGGGAGGACGCTTCCCAGAATAGAAGCCGCCAACACCTGGTTCGGCCTGATCTCCCACACAGGGCCCTCTTTGCTAAGCCTGTCGTAAAGACCTACTTCGGGCCAAGTGAACAGCCGGACGAACTCCTTCGTGGCCGATACTCCAAGGTCTAGATACCGTCCCGATGACTTCCCAAGCCGGGATTCCCACTTGGCGAGAGCGAAAAGGGCGCATATCCAAAGAGCGTTTACCTCCACAGGCATACCTGCCCTGGGGGTGACTGGAAAACCGCCGCTACAAGCGTCCATCCAGGTTACCTGTGTATCCTTATCCCCTGCCCACAAGAGCCCCGAAGAGTCCATTCTAATGGAATAGGACGTTCCAGCTACATAAGCCTTCACAATGTCTCTTACGGCGGGTACGAGGGAATCAACAAATGCCTTGTCACCAGAAGCGCTCTCGTACAAAGCCAAGGCCCTGATCATCCACAATGAGGCATCGGCGGCGTTATGGGCCGCGCCGCACCCCTCCTGAAAACAGTTGGGGACAAGCCCTCCACGCATTGCCTCAATGAACCTGAGAAAGACCTCGCGGGCATCCCCATATCTTTCATAGGCAAGACACACTCCCGGCAACGAGATGAACGAGTCTCTGCCCCACTCCCCGAACCAGTGATAACCGGCCAGGATGGATGACCCCTGCGGGCTTTTCACGATAAACTGATCCGCCGCGAAAGCCAGCTTTCCGGGAAGACTCTCCTCATCCCCCAGCAAAGCGTGACGCCTCGTCTCTTCTCTTGCCCGGCAAGATGCGTACACAGCCTTTAGGCCGACGGTGTGCTCCCTTGTAGACTCGCGGTCCCCTAACGGCCCTGCCCACATGACCACTTCTTCGCCGCTCTTCAGGCACGCTCGAAACTCGCCGGGGCAAAGGTGGTCCTCAGAGTAATCCAGTCCTCTCTCCCGTTCTCTGGGATACAACATGTTCTTGTACCAGACGGGTTTCAAGTAAAACGAAGACGAAGAGCAGCTTAAGAGGAACGGGCCGCAGTAGTGCCCCGACACGGCCACTGCCCCTTCTTGAGGCTCAAATTCGGGACTCCAGGCCCCCTCCTTTCCGGTGTGATGGTAGAAGCGGTTGTTGAGGAGAGGGCGGATCGTAAGATTGAGCCCGGTATCGTCCCGCCTTTCACCCAGCAAACGGTAAACGCAAAACACGCCCTTCCTTCCGGAAACCATGAAGACTTCCTTGATCAAGAGACGCTTGCCAATCCTATACACGTAGGTCGGGAAAGGATAACGCCGAAATTCCAGGAGGTTCTTAGCCCCGTCGGGATGGATGACTCCGGGGTACACGTCGGAGGACAACTCCCAGCTGCCATCCGCGCCTTCACAACGATCCATGACCTTGCTCAACACAAGATGTCTTTCGCCCGGATCACGACCCGAAAGAAAGAGGAAACCGTGGTAACGCCGGGTGTTAATCCCCAAAGTTGTGGACGAGGCAAATCCCCCGAGTCCGTCCGT
>DAIRWA010000086.1:0-3458 GCA_036802545.1 Bacillota bacterium
TGACATGTATACCTGATTTACTTCTAGTGTCCAAGTCAGTTAGGGGGCTAAATAGGCAATGGCTCAATGTCTACAGGTGCTTTTCGGTTTTGTGATATGATTGCTATGCGACTGAATCAAGCGGTGTGTCGACCCGGTCTCGACGGTGCCCTGTACGGTCATACGTGGCTCTACCTGCGGTTTCGTGCCCTTCTCCCCGCTAAATGGACTCAGTTGGGAGAGCGCCTGAATGGCATTCAGGAGGTCGTGGGTTCGATTCCCTTCCGGTCCACCAGTTCATTTCCTGATACCCCCTAGCAGTTATGTTTAGTATAAGGCCTGTCCGTTTCGGTTAATGTCACTGGCCACGATGAAATCCCCACAAATGGTCATGAAAAGTGCGCAACTTTGGCCAACTAAGCAGTTCAGAACGCCCCTGGTCTCGAATGAAGCCGTACTGGCTTCGTCGAGGGGAGAGGGCACAGGTGCTAAAGGTGGGAACAATCGTGGACATTCGACGGTTAAGAGACGAAGGGTTGAGCAAATCGCAGGTCGCCAAGCGATTGGGCTTAAACCGCCGGACTGTGAGCAAGTACTGGGACGGCGAAACCGAGTCGCCAAACACGCCTGAGTACAAAGAACGCGCCAGCGTGCTGGCCTCCTGGATGGACTACATCAAGGGTCGGTTGAAGAAATACCCGGAACTCTCGGCTAAGAGACTTTACGACGAGGTCAGGAAGAGGGGCTATGTTGGCTCTGAGCGAACCGTGCGGAGAGAGGTCGCCAAGATGAGACCCGCGGGCGGAAGGATCTACACCCCTCAAAAGACTCTCCCCGGAGAACAAGCGCAGGCCGACTGGGGACACCTTGGAACAACGGAGATCCTGAACAGAATCTACCAGCTCTACTGCTTTGTGTTTACGATGTCCTGGTCAAGGCTGATGTACGTGGAGTTCGTTGTGAGCCTCAACATGGCCACATTCCTGGCTTCTTTGGCCAGGGCGCTTGAATACGTAGGCGGCGTGCCGCAGGTCATCTTGTTCGACAACGCCAAGACGGTGGTTTCCGAGAGGGTCGGGACCGTGGTTAGGTTCAACGAAAACCTCATGGATTTCGCTCTGCATGCCGGATTTACTCCGCGGGCGTGCTGGATTAACGACCCGGAGTCCAAAGGGAAGGTCGAATCGGGGGTCAAGCACGTCAAGAAGGGGTTCTTCTACGGTCTCGAATGGACGGACGTCGACGATTTGAACCTAAAAGGCAGAGACTGGTTCGACAACACGGCAAACAACCGGGTACACGGTACAACGCGAGAGATACCCTGGGAAAGGATACGAGAGGAGAGGCAGTACCTAAGGGAACTGCCCCGTGACCTGCCTACTTGGGTAGTGGAGACCCGCAGGGCCACAAAGGACCGCCAGATATCTGTTGATGGGAACCGGTACTTCGTGTCCCCAGCCAAGCCCAAGGGTGTAGTAACCTACCGGCGGTACGAGGACCGGGTTGAGGTGCTGAACTCAGGAAGCCCCTCGCTAGTGATCCCCCTGGCTAAGGGCTACAGGGAGGTCGAGGTGCCGGTTGCGGCTGCCAGGAGGCCCAGACATCTTGACCCACTGCAAGTCAAATTCGAGGGGCTGGCACCATCGGCCTCCGCCTACCTCCAGGGTCTGGGCAGTTCACGCGTGGGCCACCTCCGCGAGCAGATGGAGAAGATCGTCGCGTTGGGGGCTGTTCACACCCCCGATGAGCTAGAGCGCGCCATGCACCAGGCGCTCAGTTACCGGGCTTACGGTTTCGGAGCCCTGAAGGGGATCCTGAGACACCTATCGGTCGTCTACGGCCAAGCCGCGTGCACCAGTGAGCCCGCAGTGGCCAGGCTTGCTGTACCTGATGTGCAGGTACAGCGCCGCGAACTCGACTACTACGAGAACGCGGGGTGGCGCCGGTGATCCCAACCATTGGCCCAGCCGACCGCAAAGAACTCGAACTGGGTCTCAAGCGCCTGAAACTGCGGTGGATCCGGGACCACCTGGACGAACTCAGTGAGATCGCGCTTCAAGAAGAGTCCTCGTATCTGGATTACCTTGCTTACTTAGTGAAGGAGGAGGTGCGCGGACGGGACGAAACTCAAGTCAGGAACGCTCTCAAGGCTGCGCGGTTCCCGGTCCACAAGAGCCTGGACGATTTCGATTTCTCCTTTCAGACATCGGTAAGCCAACAGACAATGCGGGACCTGGCTTCCCTGGAGTTCGTGAAAGCCCAAGAAAACCTCATCCTTCTGGGCCCGCCTGACGTCGGCAAGTCCCACGTGGCAATCGCCCTCGGGATTCGCGCCGCCGAGGAGAAGATGCGAGTACGCTTTTGGACAGCAGCTGACTTGGTGCAGGATCTCTACAGCCGCCTGGCTGACGGTAGCCTCCGGCGCTACATACAGACCCTGACCAGGTACGATCTCTTGATCATCGACGAACTGGGGTATCTGAAGCTGGACTAGACAGCGTCCGATCACATCTTTCAACTGGTTGCCAAGGCGTACGAGCACGCTTCACTGGTCATCACCAGCAAACCTGGATTTTCGGGAGTGGGCGGAGATGTTCGCGAATCCGAGTACGGCTGCCGCCGTACTTGATCGCCTGCTCCATCACGCTCACGTGCTCTCGCTCAAAGGAGACAGTTACAGGCTACGAAGTCGGCTGGCGCCGCCAAAACAGAGCGCAGACTAAGACAAAAGGGGGTGATTGGCAGTCAAAACCTGTGCACTTTTCGTGGCCGAAAGATGTGCATTCTCAAGTGGCCGTTGACAGTCGGAGAGTAAGATGGGCAAGTGGATGACTGATGCGATATTCATCAGTGGATTATCGGCAGTTGGCTACCTCATCTCGCTGGCTAGTGAGGCAGGATACTGCTACTTCTTTGGCATCCCTCTAGACTGGATCTCAGTCTCGCCAAATGTGGTGCTGCGTACAATATGGCCACTAGGTGTTACCCTTCTACCGGTCATATTGCTCCTGAATGTGATCAGCCCGTTTCTGCGAAGGATGAGCAGGTTCTTGAGGGAGTGGCTAATGACGGCCTTGTTCTTCTTGGCCTGTGCGACTGTCGTCTTGAATTGGACCATTATGCTGTCAGACTGGCGAGTGTTCTTCATTGTTCTCGGGATAGTCCTGTTCCTTGCAGCCATCGTCACATTCGACATGTCGGTTTTCTGGACCCCTGATAGCAAGGGTATTTAGGACAGAGCCTCAGAGGTCTTGGGGGGTGGATAGGGAGAACCGCGGCGGCCAAGACAGTAGTCCGATGCATTGCGTTCCTACTGGCCTTATTATTATTAGCATGGTTGTCTGGATGGGGATAGCCATACGGCAGGTAGACTACTACGTTGTTGATGCAGGAGACCACGTCGCATTAAGATTCTACGGAGACAATGCGATAACGGCGCAGAGTTAGATTGATTTCTTGGGGTCTATTGTGTCCTTACA
>DAIRWA010000086.1:3468-6899 GCA_036802545.1 Bacillota bacterium
GGCGGTCTACGTGGTTGCTATTAAGGGTGTCGTTGACAATAATATCTGATATAGCTTTATAGTTTAACTTGACAGAACACGACAATTTGGTATGGTAAGGGAGGGTTGCCAATACTACAAAGGGGAAGGTGTAATCGTGCGATTCGTCAAGAACGTAGTGGCATTGGTGCTGTGTACAGCACTCGTTGTCGGTGGTGGGGGTGTAGCATCGGCTTCTTGCACGGACTCTTGTTCGGAGAACCACGTCCACTCGACTTTGATAGAGACGTCGGATCACGTTAAAACGAGGAGTGCGCTTGAACAACTCGTAGATGAGGCCCTGAAAGATCTGCCACAAGATTGCAGTAGCGAAATGATGACAGCCGCCGTGAAAGAAGTCTTGCCCAATGCAGTCGTTATCAGCGCAGCAGAAGCTCGCGAGATCGAAACAATTGACGATGTCGGAAATCTCCTATCTGAAGACGGTAAAGTCATGCTCTATAGCATGACGTACGAAGCCAAGGCAGATCTTCTGGATATGCTCTATAGCGTTGCTAGAGACGATGACGCGTACTTAATCGTCGATGTTCAGCCAGATGGTATTATCGGTGTCATTATCTCGTTCTGTATAATGTGTTTACAAATGACATCACACGCAGTAGTACTAACCGGCAACAAGTACGTAGATACTGCTATCATGTGGCTGGTGGAACATGTACTTATCTCCCATGTCTGTAAGGTGTGTGGTTGGGACGAAATATCTGATGAACAAGTATACTTGGTGGAACCTGTACCACTCTGCTCGTGCGGTAACTATGCGACTTGGAGAGGCTATTGGTACTGCACAAGGTGTCAAGCGGCCTTCTAGAATACGGAAGGAGGACTCTATAACTTGCTGCTAGTACGTTGGCCATGGGATCTACACATACGATGCTGTTAGGCATTGGCAGGCGGGTCTTGCGTGGGCTCGCCTGCTATCTGTTTGTTTGTGGGGCTACCAAAGTGCTTTTCGGTAGAAATCTGTGAGGAGGTCTTGGTATGGCACAGGTCCGCAGACGAATACAACCCTTTCACATCTGGTATATAAAGGAGTATGAGAGTTACCTAGAGGATATGGCAGCGGAGGGGTGGCGATACGTTGGAAACAACCGTTTTGCAGAAGACGAAGGGAGGCCGACTAGATACAGACTGATAGTAGGTCCTCGTAATTTAGACAACACACTACTGGCCGAACTTGAGACGATGGGATGGTCGTACGCAGGGTCGCTCGATAAGTCGATATTCTCGGTACTCCAGGAGAATTACTGGCATGTCTTCGCAACAGAAGATCCCGAAGCTCTGGACTCATACTTCAGGCAGTCCTTGGCAGGAACGCTAGAATCGATCTGGGACTCGA
This sequence comes from Bacillota bacterium, assembly GCA_036802545.1. Classification (GTDB taxonomy): domain Bacteria; phylum Bacillota; class Sulfobacillia; order Fermentithermobacillales; family Fermentithermobacillaceae; genus DULO01. The sequence goes on from DAIRWA010000086.1 coordinate 4,844, forward strand.
AATGGAAGTATTTCCGCCTTCGGTTCCACGCTTCTATCTCCATTATTTTCGCTATGTCCCTTTATTGGCATTCTTTTTTCTTTGCCGCGTTACCCCATAAATCACTATTTGAGGTACTCTGGTATTGCGGTTTGATAATCACAAGCACCCTACTTCAATCGGAGATGGCCTCGGCACGGAAGTACGTGAAGCAGGTTTACGAACAATTCGGTACGTCCTATCCTCCGCGAGATTGGCGCCAGCTCGCTAAGGACGTAAAAAGGAACAGAATAGTTACAATCACGCTGATGGCGGTTTCGTACTTTGTACTCTACTTTGCCTTCAAGGCAGCTCAAGCCTAGACAGTCAAGAGCTTGGGCAAACGGTGGAAGCCATAGCTAAGGCAATACGTTATTTGGGGAATGACATATACGCTTATGGTCGCGGGGAAAGAGGCTGACGTTGGCGGCGAGGTTGGGCATTGAGATACCTCAGAACAGGATCGTGGGGTTCGTCTCGTGCGTTGTGGGGAAGGCGTTGACGTGGAGCCCATTGGCTAATGTCACATATCCTTACGGCGGAGCTTAGTGAGGGTTTCTAACGTTTTCGTTAGGTATTCGAGTGGGTGGCTATTAGGGGTCTTAGTACTATCTATCAGCCTATTGGTTACAGAGATCAGCGAGTCAGGCCGGACTTACCATAAGGAGAGAATAGGTCCTCTGCGTTCGTTTCGATCACCCAGGACAGCTACACCTGGCTCGGGAAATTAGGAGCCTGCAAACCGTTTTTGACCTCTCTATGAGGGAGGGTTCATTGGTCATCTCAATCCGCTGCAAGTCCTTATCCGCTGCCAAGATGAGCATGTGCGTAGCGAGCGATTCGGTCAGGATCGCCGATAACGGCCAGATATACTGTGCCGACTGTGCTCCGAGTTATCGGTGATTTCACCTAGGGGAGGTGATTCCTGAGTAGTCAAATCATTGATTCAGTATTAAACTATGTTATGGAGGAGTGAGCATGGTGTCCAAGGTTATTACAATCTATGATGCTCATACGGCGCTTATCAACGCCAGATTTGATAAGGCCAAGGCCACATTCGAGAAATTTGAAGCTAAGGTGGACGCGTCAATCAAGGGAGCCCTTCTTAAGGGGCTTGCTTGGATGACAGTGCTGTTCATCTCTACCTTTTCCGGTCTCCTCTACGTGATTCTCACTGCGAAATAGATCTCCTCTTCCCCTAGGCTGATACCCCTTAGATGGGGCTATTTGTTTTTTAGGGGTCTCTCGCTGTTAGGAGCCTAGTATTACGTCCTGGGTATGACGTAAAACTGCCCATTTTGTATTGGTCTGACCGCCACATCCAAAGACCAAAAAGAGGATGTGGACAAAAAGGAGGAGTTCGTAGTGTCTTATTCCACCCTGTTTACCGTCGTTTCAAAGTCGTCCAATGGCGAGTACGGGTTCGCCATCGACCACGATGCATATTCCAGCGTGATTCGTCCACCCAATCCGGCGAAAGCCGACCACTGATCCGATAACTCCCGTCCACCAAATCCGGTAATATCCGACCACCCAGAGTGCCGACCAAGACGGTCACAGGGTTTTCACCCGTTGTCCTCCAAGTGTACGAAGATCGCGACACATTGTGAGCCGTTGATTGCTTCCTGGAAGCAAGGCAGGCTTAGGCGTCATGGGCGGGGTCTTTTCGCCATGATGGCTATTCGAGCTTCGTTGCCCGCAGCCTCAACGATCCGAACGTAGATTCTTATTGGATACCCTTTCACAAGATAGTAGAACGAATCGGCTTCAGTCCAGGTAACGGGCATCTCATACTCATGCGTGGTCCGGGACCAGTCAACACGAAATCCAGAGGGTTCACACTCTTGTAGTATAGGAGCTCCTCGGCATAGTACACTCCCGCCGACCAACTACTACCGGGTATCATGGTCAAGGGAAAGCCAGTTTTTCATTGATCATCTCTACCTTCTTGTCGTCCGAAACCAGATGACGATATCCCCATTTTGCTTGCGCTTTTCCAGAATGGCGCGGAGCTACCGACATTGCCTGTCCAAAGTTT
>DAIRWA010000087.1:0-6893 GCA_036802545.1 Bacillota bacterium
AAAAGCGACCTTTGGCTGTTTCAGGTTGAACCCGCATCTGCTGCGGGCTCAACCTGAAACAGCCAAAGGTCGCTTTTTTGCCAGTAATCAGCGTCGTCCCTGCGCAAGGCCGAGACGATCGCGTACTTGCCGTCCGGGGATAGGGTGGCTCCTGAGTGGTCGTAGTCGCTTGAGGTTACCTGAACTTCGTCGCTATCATCGGGTTTCGAAGGGGTGGACGAGGGTGCCGCAGGGATGTCCAAGTAGAAAATCTGCGTCCTCATATCTCCGAAGTAACCGACTCCATCCAGGCTATACTGCAAGCGAGTGAGGACTTTGATGTCGTTGGGTTTCGGTTTATCGGGATCCCGCGCTTTGTCTTTATCGGGCTTGAGCCGTCTTGTGGCTTGGTCAAGGGCTCTTTCTCGGTCGCTTTCAGGGCATCCGGGATAGGGAATCCAGTCATCCCCTTTTGAGAATGCGCTGCCTTGGAAGAAAATGCGGTTTCCAGCGGGCGCCACCGTGAGGGCGCCTTGGACAGGCTGTTTGGTGGGGATCAGCCACGCTTCGCCTCCGGTGACATCCATCAGCCAAATCTGGCTCTTGCCTGACCTTTCCGAAATAAACGCCAATCGTTGACTGTTCTGGAACCATACGGGCGCCTTGTCTTTTCCCGAGTTTGTCAGCTTCCTGGATAGGCCGGTACCGACATCCGCGAGATATATGTCCGTAAACGATTTCTCTTCATCAGCATCATGATGCTGCCGGACATAAGCTACCATCTTCCCGTCGGGAGAGACCTGTGCGCCGCCAAAGGTTTTCAAGTGGAATAAGTCCATAGGATTCAGAGGCTTAACCAAAGCGATTCCTCCTATCAAGCATGCAAAGTGATATCCGCCGGAGCGCGTGAAACACGGGCAGCCACCGTGCGCGCACCGCGGTTCGCCGACAGTCCCAGCCTGGCCTACACGGGAGGCAGCCCACGTGTGTGAAGACCACTCGCCCAGGTACACGAAGGACTGCCCGCTTCAGGGCAGTAGACAACCTGCACGACGTCGGCTACTGTCCGCCTACGCAAAGACGCCGTGGACCTTCTGCGGTGTCTTTCTGCAACCTGCTGGAATTTCGCTGAAGCTGGGCCGAATTCCTGCCGAGTCCATGTGTTAGTCGGACGGGGCACGGCGTCGACGCGGATGCGAGACTATAGTTACGGGTAAGCCTAGATGTCAAACTATAGTTGGCGATGAGGCGAGATGTGCAACGTAACCCTAAACGGCCTGAGAATCCTGGCCTGCAATGACTAACCCATCATGACCTTCGCTCCGATCACGAGACCACGGTTTTTGCACCACGGCAAATCTTTCGATTTGCCATAGTACATGACCGTAGCCGCGTGGCCTTTGCTCGACCTGTCAGACTACCTTTTGAACAGCATCTGACCTTACGGCCAGATACCATCCATACGGCAACCTGCCAGATCTTCGCTCGGCCATTTAGCCTACCGGTAAGGCCAAGTATGACCTTCTCTGGCCATACAAGACCTAATGTCTCTGAAACCACCAGAGCGAACGGCAAACTAAATGACCTTCGCGCCGGCAAGAATGCCCTTGGGCATTCTCACCTTTGCTCGACCGACTAAGACTTCTTAGCCTTAGTCAGTCTTCGCTCAGCCATGATGGGTTGCTAATAGGTTTTCCCACTCCGTTCTGACTATGCATCCGTTCGAGGACTTCGGGCTCAAGTTCGGACATAAGGATTTACGTATGGGTTCTTCGAATTACGCGGGTCGGAGGTTGTGCGAAACCGTGATTACCCAATGGCACTCTGTGGATACAATCGGAGTCGCTCGCGAACTTGCTTCCGATCCGGAGCGAGGCCTGACTAATCGGGAAGCGCGGAAACGACTTAAGGAATCCGGGCCTAACAAGATAGTCAGGCGTAAGCGCCCGAGCGCATGGTCCATTTTCATATCTCAATTCAAAGACCCCATGGTTATGACGCTTTTGGCGGCGACCGCTGTATCGGCCCTTATGGGAGAGGCCATAGACGCTGTGGTGATAGCGGCAATCGTAGTGGTCAATGCCATGCTAGGCACGGTTCAAGAGTATCGTGCCGAACGAGCCATCGAAGCTTTGGAAAACTACGCCCCTCCCGGCGCGTGGGTGGTAAGGGGGAACGTGACGTCTGAGGTCGACAGGGAAACTATTGTCCCGGGAGATGTTGTGGCTCTTTGGCCGGGGGTAAGGATTTCAGCTGATGCAAGGGTCATCCGATCTTTCTCTCTTCAAGTGGAAGAAGCCGCTCTCACCGGAGAATCTCTACCCGTGAGCAAGACCGGGGATGTAGTCTTGGCCGCCAAGACGTCCCTGCATGACCGCAAGAATATGGTATTTGGCGGCACCCTTGTTACAAGAGGCCAGGGTTTCGCTATGGTCGTCGCGACGGGAATGTCTACTGAGATAGGTCAGATAGCTCAGCTTGTGCAATCCGCCTCCGGTCAAGAAACTCCCCTTGAAGTGCGGCTGGAGTCGCTGGGCAAGGTGGTCTTGGCGGGTTCTCTCGCTATTTGCGCCGCAATAGCAGCTATGGGGGTAATGAGGGGTCTTCCTGCAAGAGACATGTTCCTCACCGGGGTAAGCCTTGCGGTGGCCGCCGTCCCCGAAGGTTTACCGGCAGTGGTCACGTTGTGTTTGGCCATGGGAGTCCAAAGGATGGCGAAACACGGGGCGGTCATAAGGAAACTGGACGCTATCGAGACACTTGGTTCGGTCACTGTTATTTGCACAGACAAGACAGGTACTTTAACGAAAAACCGAATGGAAGTAGCGCAGGTGGGGCTTCCGGGCAGCACCGGCGCGGTCAGTGACGCGCTGCCGCCGTGGCGGGTAAGGGACGTCGACAATGAAATCGGGGGTGTATCCGGTCTCTTGCGAATTGCGGTCCTAGCGTCTGACGCCAGACACGCCATTGGCGATGAAGACCAGGCGGGCGGTGAAGACCCTACGGAGCAGGCATTGGTTGCCGGCGCTCTTGAGTCGGACGTAAGAGTGGCAGACCTTGACCGGGAGTTTCCTCGCATCGCCGAAAAGCCATTTTCTTCGGAACGCCGTGCCATGAGTACTAGGATCATCGCGGGAGAAGGAGAGTGGGTTTGCGTAAAGGGAGCTCCTGACCGCGTTCTTCCGTCTTGCGGACGCCAGATGGCCGAAGGCAAAGCCCTTTTGCTCGGCGCGCAGGAAAGGAACGAGTGGGATCGCTGGGTCGATGACCAGGCAGAGAAGGGTATGAGAGTGCTCGCGGTGGCAATGAAGCGGGTGAAGGCTCAAGAGGGCGAGGACTACAGCGAAGACGGGCTGACTCTTCTGGGTTGCGTCTCACTGGCGGACCCGGTCAGGCCCGGGACCAAGGAAGCGGTCTTAGAGTGTCTCCGAGCGGGCATCAAGCCCGTCTTGGTGACGGGAGACCACGCAAAGACAGCCGAGAAGATCGCGCTGGAGACAGGAATTCTCGGAGATCCGAATGAGAAGGCCTTGACCGGCCAGGATATAGACGGTGTCAGCGAAGCGTTGCTTCCGTCTCTTGTCAAGAAGACCAGGGTGTTCGCCAGGGTGTCTCCAGCCCACAAGTTGCGTATAGTCAGAGCGTTCAAGTCCCAGGGCCAAATAGTCGCCATGACCGGGGACGGGGTGAACGACGCTCCCGCGTTGAAAGAAGCCGCTGTGGGCATAGCTATGGGTCGCACGGGTACGGATGTGGCTAGGGAAGCCAGCGCAATGGTGCTCGCAAACGATGAGTTTTCCACCATCGTGAGAGCGGCGGCCGAAGGGCGCGCCATCTACGATAACATCCGCAAGTTCATACGGTACCTTTTCTCTTGCAACATAGGGGAAGTCCTAGTGATGACGGGAGCCGTCGTGCTAGGGTTGCCGCTTCCGTTATCCCCGCTCCAACTCCTTTGGGTAAACCTTGTTACAGACGGGTTGCCGGCATTGGCTTTGAGCATGGATCCGCCGGAGAAAGGGATTATGACGAGACCCCCCCGGGCCCCCTCGGAAGGTTTGTTCGCCAGAGGGCTTACCGGCAAGATCGTTGCCCGGGGAGTCTACATCGGCTGCGTCACATTGATCCTGTTTGTGTACGGAATCTCTTCGGAAGGGTTTGGACTCGGGTGCACCCTGGCTTTCGCGGCACTCATCACCACTCAGTTGGTGGCGGCTTTCGACTGCAAGTCCGAGACCCAGACGCCTCTCCAAGTAGGACTATTCTCCAACTTCTACTTGGTTGGCGCCACGTTTGTGTCCTTCCTCATGTTGGCTGCCACGATCCACGTTCCCGTCGTCGCGGACCTCTTTGGAACGGTTCCGCTCTCCACGGCACATTGGATCATGGTGTTCATGGCCTCAATCTTCCCTGATGTCTTTCATGCCGCCGTCTCACGTTAGGAACGCGTTTTCCATGGCTTCATCCCTGACGCGCCGGGCGATGGCTCCAAGATCAGGGACGTAGAGGCCCATGTCCTTCATGCGCTGAAAATAGACTGAACCGGCAAAGGTATGGGAAGCTTGAAGCCCGTATCCTCCCGGGACCCTCGACGAACCGTCAGGACCGATGCCGCTTCTAGCGATAAAATCGCCGGTGGCCATGGAAGTAGGGAGCGCTGTGAGAGGTTTGCCATAAGCCTGAAGGGCGGCGTTTCTGCCTGCCACCGCTCCCGTCACGATGGCCTCGGTGTGCCCGACGCACACGCCTACGCGTTCACCTCCAACAAACAGGTTCTGGGCGCCGTCCACTTTAAGAAAGTCGTCCCTCGGCGAGATAGCTGTCAACCGAATAGAATGTCCTCTGTCTCCCGCGAGTGGATCGGCGTAACGGGCATTTTCGAATCCCTCCAAGGACCGCAACTGAGAGAGAGGGAAGAAGGGAGACATCAACTTGGCGTGACCGGTATCGAGCAAGACGATGTTTTCCGCGTACTCCGGCAGCGCATATTGCTGGCAGACCTTTGTCGCCAACTTTGAGGCGTTTACGAAGCTCTTGGGCAACGGCACGACTACTACGCCTTCCGCGTCCAGTCGACTCGCTATATCCTGAGATAGAGATTCTTTGTGCAGCTTGCAGGATCCGGACATGGCGCCGTAGTTACCGGCGCGCCTCGTGCACATGAATTCGGGTAATCCGAGAAGCGACGTAAGGCTAACTCTGGGGCCGTAGGATGGACACCTTTGGATGCAGCAAGCGCAGCCGTTGCCAAACCTTGCGCACTGTCCCGGCGGGCCCGATGATCCAGTGGCGTCCACGAAACTATCGGCATGGAACCGGTCACCGATTTCCGACTCTACGCTAAGGATTTTGGCTTCAGCGGAGATAAGCCTTACGACACGTTGCCCTGAATAGACAGCGATCCCCATGGACTCCAGAAGTCTTCGGACCAAAGGCTCCATAAACATGACGTCGTATAGACTGGCGTGCTTATGACCGGGAAATGCGATGTTCTTATGCCTTGACGCGGACTCAGTCAGGTGAAACAGGTCGCCGAATCCCATGGCGATGGCCTCTCCCGTGGCGATAAGCCTGCCGTTGTTTCTCATTATGCCGCCTACAAGCCCGGCCCCCAAGAGCATGTCGGTCCGTTCACACAGCCCTACGTCCGCGCCGGCTGTCTTGGCCGCTATAGCCGCGGACACGCCGGACCAGCCTCCGCCGACGATGAGGACCTGGTGATGTCTGTTCAAGAGAAAACCCTCCCTAACAACTTGGCATCCTGTGAGTCGAAAATCACATATCCCAGACGACGCGTTCCGGAATATGGGCCTTACACCCCCTGAAACCCTGGACCAGACATGAACCGCAAATGCCTTCCGCACAGGTCATAGTCAGGTTGGACGACCAGGCGAACCGTGGTGGAGCCTCCATCTTCCGTAAAAGGTCGATAAGGCCCCGGTGCTGGTCATCGGATCCGCAACTGAGGAGGAGCTCGTGATGTCCCGACGAGAGCTCCTCGGCGATTCTTCCGAGATTGTGGTCTTTCTCCCTGGGCATGATCTCGACAGACGCTCCGGTCTCGACCAAGGGTTCGACAGCGAAGGTCGAACCTAACGGTCCCGGGCCGATTAGAGCCTCAAGCCTGCCGCCCCGGTGCCGGATGTACTCAGCTACCTGCAATACAGTCGCCTGCCCCACGCCCTTGGCAACGGCTAACACAGACCCGGCCCCGAACCTCCTAAGATGCTCCATTCCTGGGATGCCCGACCAAAACGGACCTGTTAAAGCGAGTAAACTCCCGCTTGACGCCTTTCTGTCTATGGCTGTGGTCTTCGGGCCTTGGACCTCCATCATGACTTCCAGTGAGGACTCTTTGACCGCGGTTACGCAGAGCGGAACGTTCCAGCGCTCCGGCGTGCCTTCCGGTCTCACCAGTACGAATGAGCCTGGGAACACCGACCACATTGCCACTTCACGCGGCACCGCCAGGGACATGAAAAACGCTTTTGGTGTGCCTGCGGATAGCAAAGGCTCTTCGCGCTCGATTAGCGACACACGGTGTGAGGTTCGCCCGAGGGTCGCTTTGGATCCGTTGAAAATAAACTGTGAAGAAACGCAGACGCCGCTCCATCCACACCTGCAGGTGTCTTCGCCCCGGAGTAGGGAACACGCTACGCATTGTCCCAAAACCGCGAGTTCGCAAGGGCAGTATCTTGACCCGGCGTCGAAGCAGGGCGCGGACTCTTTTCGTGATGACAAGCCATGAGCCATCTGCCTCCCCCTTTCGTAAGCAGGTTATGTGAAACGTGGGGCGATGGTCCGTATACGGGCGTGGCTCGGCGGGCAAAAGGATCCTATGAGCGAATCTATTTTGGAACCTGGACTCCTCACGGATGGATGCGGGTTACCGCCGTCCATGCAGGAATGGCTGG